>WVZU01000238.1 GCA_011772275.1 Planctomycetales bacterium
TGCCGGTGGCGGTGGCCAGGTTGTCGATCGTCTTATTGGTGAAACTGTAATTGATATCGGCCTGGGTTAGCGTGTAGACGCCCGTAAAGATGGCCATCTCGCCGGGCGAAAGGTCGGTGTCGGCGGGCGGGGTGATGACGATCGGGCCGGGCAGGTCGAAGGAATCTTCCTGGATACTGACGCCGCTGACCGTGACGTCACCGGTATTGGTCACCTGGAAGGTGTAGTTCAGCGTGTCGCCGGCGTTGAGTCCGTCACCGCCCACGTCGCTGTAGTACCCGTCCTTTTGGAGGGAGAGGGCTGGTGTGGGGACGAGGTTTCCGAACGCCAGCGTAGGTTCTACGACTTCACCCGCAGCGTTGGTGGAAAGGGCAGGGGGTAGGAAGATTTGGCCGGCGGTGATTTGCAGGTCGGGGGGATTGGTGGTGGTTTGCAGGTAACCTTCGGGCAGGACTTCCCTGACAGTATAGTTGCCGGGCAGGACCCCCTCGAACGAGTACAGGCCCCTTTCGGTGGCGGGGTCGATCTGCATGTCCCCGTTCAGATCCACGTCGGCGGTGACGGTCGTCCGCACGACTTCGTTGGTATCGGCATGAATCAGCTGGATAGTGACACCGTTGAGCCGCGGGTCGCCGTCGTCGATACCGATGGTGTTACCGTCTTCGAATTTGTAGCCGTGGATCGAGCTGAGGATGGGGCGGTCGAGTCCTACGGACCATTCTTCGAAACCATCGTCGCTCGATACGGTGTCGCCAAATCGGGAGAAAAGATAGAGAAACTTCGAGCCGTCTGTGCCGAGGACGTTGACGGGAACGAGCAGGATCAGGTCGAGGCGGCCACTTCCGCTGCCGCTTAAATCGGCATCCAGCAGGACGGTGTTGTCCATTCCTCCGGCATCCATGTCATACACCGGTGCGCTGAAACTGCCGGGAAATCCGGTCAGATCGGGTACGTCTTCGACGTAGAGTTGCAGTTGATCGAGCGAAATGCGGGATTGCGTTCCTCCTATTTCATTGACATCCAGGGCGAACTCGTAGTAACCCTGGCCGTCGATGTTGAGAATATTCAGATCGCCAACGGACAGGGCATGTGTGAAGCTACCGCTTTTCGCGTCGAATTCCGGAGTTCCGTCCGTGTTATAGGCTTGTTCGGTGCCATCTGCGTTTAGCCGCAGGAATGCGTCAATCACGCCGGATCCGGCACCGCCGTCGGAAAATTGCTGGAAGGTAACGCCGTTCAACTCGCCCGCGGCGTTAAAGCTGGTCAAGTCCAAGGTAGCCAGCAGACGGCGGTCCTCCAGACGTTCGATGTTTAACTTTGGGCGACGACGCTGCGTGTGCTTGTTGCGTGTCTTCACGGCAGATGTACCTCACAGATGCTGGGCTCAGTCAATCCGTGTCGCGATTGTGATAAAGCCGGTCAGGCGATTGGCGCCACGGAGGCGCCACGCAGAGGCGACTGATAAAAGGCGAAGAGAGCCTTTAAGTGCCATGCTAATTAGGCGATGTCAGCTGACAAACTTTTGCGGCCTGCGCAAAGCTTGACGGCCAGTTTGCGATCGGACTGTATTGGTTGTAACGATTGCAACGAGCGACGGCGGTGGCGCTTAGAGGAGACAAGCAGGAGGAGGTCAGCCAGTCGGTAGCGCCTGATGCACGGCAAAGAACTTGCGAAGATGGACAAAAAAGTTCTGGGCAACCAGCCGCCATGCCGTTGAAGTGTTTGCCGTCGAGCACAGCAGGAGGGACGGTGCTTTTGTGATTTTGGTATGGGTTGTCGAACGACTTATGCGATGAGTATTGCCGCGTGGGGAAAGGTGAGGTCATCGCCTTCAGGGCAGTCGCATCGATAGCTACCAGCCCCGCCGCGGCCGGCAGGCCGGGCGTTGCCAAACCACCGCTCGACGCGGCTCAATGACTCGCATCGCGTTAAGCACCTGTACATGCGCTTGGGGAAACCGTCGCCGCCGGCGGCTTGCCAGGAAACTTTCTGTAGGCGAAGATCGTAATCCTGATGAGATGCGTGACGTGCCGGGGCTTATTGGACGAGGAAGATTTGTTCTGCGCGAACTGCGGGACGGAAGCGCCACGGGCCGAGAGTAATCCACTGGTTCAGACCCGCACGGCGACGCACCAGTTTCAATGTGGTGGTTGCGGGGCGTCGATGAGCTTCGATGCGTCGGCTGGACGCCTGCGTTGTCCGTTTTGCGGGTCCGAGCGGCTGGAGCAGCAGGCGGACAAGAAGGTACTTTCCCCCACGCGCGTGGTGCCCTTTGTCATCGACCAGGACCAGGCCCTGGCCAGGATGCGATCATGGCTGCGGGGCGGAATCTGGCGGCCCTCGAACCTGTCGCAACAGGCGGCGGTGGTATCCATTTCGGCCGTCTACGTGCCGTATTGGGTTTTCCAGGCCCAGACGCATACCTTTTGGACCGCCGACACCGACCAGGTTCCATATGGTGCCCGGGGTGACTGGTATCCGCTGACCGGCGAACATCATGGCCGCTACAGCGGGTTGTTGGTCGGTGCCAGCGGTGTGCTCACCCCGCGTGAGACCAGTGCCATCTGCCCCTTTGACCTGGATGCAGGGGTACCGCCTGGCCAGCTTGATTTGGACAATGTGATTGTGGAGGATTTTTCCATAGCCCGAAAATACGCGCGCCCCCAAGCTCGGCAAGGCCTGGAGGCTCGCGAGGTCCAAACCTGCCGCCAGCAGTACGTGCCGGGACGATCCCGTCATGTGAAAGTCAATGTACGCGTGGAGGGCTTGTCCAGCGAACCGGTGCTACTGCCCGTCTGGATGCTCGCTTACCGCTACAGACAAAAGACCTATCGTTTCCTGATGAACGGGCAAACGGGTCAGTCCACCGGGACGGCCCCGGTAACGTATACCAAGGTGGGGATCATCGCCGCCGCGCTGGCCGTGGCGGTCCTTTTGCTGCTGTTGGTGCTGCTGAGCCTGCTGCGGTAAGGGGTACGGCGTGGAAAGCGAAATGCGGGATGCGGGAGATGGGATACGGAGACCGAGCGGTGGGCTACACGATTCTGGCCACCGCTGACGGATTGCTGATCACCAATGGCCGATGAACGAGAACCGACGACTGAATCGCCTGGCCGCATTGCGGGGATTGATTACGGCACAGCGCGGATTGGGGTCGCCCTGACGGATCGCGAACGGCGGATTGTGAGTCCTTGGGATAACTACCGACGTGGGGACGAGCGGGCGGATGCGGAGTACTTTCGCGGGCTGGTTGCGGGCGAAGGCGTGGTTTTGTTTGTGGTTGGCTTGCCGGTTCATTTGAGTGGTCGGGAGAGCGAAAAGTCTGGCGAGGCCAGGGAATTTGGCAAGTGGCTGCAGGAGGTAACCGGCGTGCCGGTGGAGTGGTTTGATGAGCGGTTTACTTCGCAGGAGGCAGACGAGGTATTGGCGGCG
Source organism: Planctomycetales bacterium (assembly GCA_011772275.1). Classification (GTDB taxonomy): domain Bacteria; phylum Planctomycetota; class Planctomycetia; order Pirellulales; family UBA7805; genus CS4-C045. The sequence continues at coordinate 3,433 of WVZU01000238.1, forward strand.
GGGCGGTTGAGCGGGCGGAAGCGGGCGGAACGTCGCGATAAATTGGCCGCTCAAATCATGCTAAACGCCTATCTGGAGTCGGATCGCTCCGGACGGCAGCCGCGGGGGCTGGATGAGGACTGATTGTTATTTGGAGGCGGCCCCTCAAGGCGGCATGGTTTTTGTTCAGCGTGTTGCCTGACGGGGTGGGTGGCCACGGCGTTGCCGAAAGGCGTGGGATGGAACATCGAGCGCGGCTGATTTTTGGATGCGGTTACCTGGGACACCGGGTGGCCCAACGGTGGCGGCAGGCGGGTGACGTCGTCTATGCGGTCACGCGGAGTGCGGCGCGAGCTGAGCGGCTGTGTGCTGAGGGTTTGCAGCCCCTGGTGGCCGACGTGATGCAACCCTCGACGCTCAGCAGCCTGCCCGCTTGCGAAACGGTCCTGTTCGCGGTCGGCTTGGACCGCACCACGGGCGTTGCGATCCGGGACGTGTACGTGGACGGACTGCGGCATGTGCTACAGTCACTTCCGGAGGGTAGTGGGCATTTCATCTACATCAGTTCCACAGGTGTCTACGGCCAGAACGACGGCGGTTGGGTGGATGAGTCTTCGCCCTGTCAGCCTCAGCGTGGAGGCGGTCGTGCCTGTCTGGAAGCGGAACAGCTGTTAGGCCGGCACCCGCAGCGGGCCAGCGCCACGATCCTCCGACTGGCTGGGATTTATGGCCCGGGCCGCGTGCCTCGGCTGCAGGATCTGCGCCAGGGGCGGCCGATCGAATCGCCGGCAGAGGGGTATTTAAACCTGATCTACGTGGAAGATGCGGTGACCGCGGTTGTTACCGCGGCCGAACGAGACGGACCGCTCAGCGTGTTCAACGTCGCGGACGGGCAGCCTGTGATCCGCCGAGTGTATTTCGACCACATCGCGGCTCGACTTGGCCTGTCCGCCCCGCTGTTGATCGATCCGCCAGCCGGTAGTGGCCGGCAGCAGCGGGGGGGCAGCAGCAAACGGGTGCGCAATACGCGAATGTTGAACCAGTTGGGTGTGCAACTGCAATTTCCGTCCTACCGCGAAGGGCTGGCAGCGGCGTTGGACTGATCATCGGATGGCCGCAGGTTTGACCCGCCCGCCGTTCTTGGCGCGGACCTTCCACAATCCTTACAATCAACGTTTGCAGGCTGGCGAGCGGCCATGGGGTTTGCTGTCAGGAGCATTGTTTGAGCACGTCGGTCCCGGTGCGGGGGATCGATGCAGTTGTTGGTTTCCCAAACGCGGCCAGCTGCCGCCGGAGAGGTGTTGTCATGATCGAGCGGAGGCCGCTCTTTCCGCATGTCATCGAAATGAATCACGCGGCCGGTCACCGAATCGGTTGCTGTGTTTACCTGGTGTATGACCAGGACGAGTGGCTGTTGATTGACATTGGCTTTGAAGAAACAGTCAACGAGATCATCGAGCTGATCCGGCAGCTCGATTTTCCCCTCTCGGCTTGTAAAACGCTGATCGCAACCCATGCCGATGCGGACCATGTGCAGGGCATGGCCGCTGCCAAAAAGGCCTTAAAGACCACCGTCACCGGCCACCCCCTGGCGGCTGAACCGCTGGCCAAAGGGGATCGGCTGGTGACGTTCGCGGAAATCCGGCCCCAGGGGATCGATCTGGACATGCCGCCGGTGGATCTGGATGTGCTGGTCGAGGAGGGGGACAAGATTTGCGTGGGCAATCTCCAGCTGGAGGTGTGGCACACGCCGGGTCATACCGACAGCCAGCTCTCCTTCCGACTGGGCGACCTGCTGTTTTCCGGCGATAATATCTACCGCGACGGCTGCGTGGGCGCCATCGACGCTCATCACGGTAGCGACATTCCCTCCTTTATCGCATCGCTGCAGCGGATTCGTGACAGCGATGTAAAATGGCTCTTACCCAGCCACGGCCCCGTCTTTCGCAAAGATAACGCTCAACTGGAACGCACCATCCAGCGGCTGCAAGGCTACCTGAACATGGCCGATTTCGGCACCTGCGCCACCGGGTGGCCGCTGATGGACGCATGGGACAAGGAGCTGCTGGAAGGCAAAATGCCCGACTGAGCGGTTGGTGGCCGAACGGGACGAGCGGCGCAGATCGAAAGACACCCAGCTTGTTCGGGCGTCTAGCCACGCAGCCCCCACCCCGCACCCGATGCGCTGTCTCCCCAAGCCCACATCGGGCATCCGGCCGCCCCTCTGCCAGCGCTGCCAGCAGCGGTGACCTTAACGGTTGTAGCGAATATTCGCTCAATCTGGCGGATGCCTGCAACCGATGGATCTGTATAACTGTCCTAGCAACGGATTTCCGTTGCCCGTGGAAGGGGGGAATTTATGATCCGACGCACTTTATCCGCATTTTTCTCCGCCGCCGTGCTGGCGGCCGTGTGCTGGCCTGGCCAAGCGAATGCGGAACAAGCTTACGGCCGAGTGTGGGGCAACACCTATCGAGCACAGGATTGGGAGCGGTTCTACCACTACCCTTACGTTTACTATCCCCAAAATTTTTGGGGCAACGAATACTATCGCAGCGCAGAAAGCCTGTATTTTCGCTATCCACCAGAGATGCGGGTGCCCGTTTATAACTCCCAGTGGCACAACTACTATCCGCAAGGGCGGCGGTATCACAGCGGGCATCATTTCGTGTTGGACACGTTCTAAGCCGGTGTCAGGGGCGAAATTTCAGGCCGGACCGAGGGCCAGGCGGCGCATCCAATGGCGACGTCTGACGCGGTCAGGCAAAGAGTTGGCCCTCGCCCGGCAGATGGCTTTTGAGAAACGCAGGCGAGCCGGGAGGGCCCGCCGAGCCAGTCGCACCAGGCACGTGTTGGGGCAGGCGACGGGCTTGAATTACAGGTCGCGCCGGGCGATCGTTGCCTGCCGGGCCTTGGGATCGTGCTGAAGTTAAAAAATTTTTTCTTGGTTTGCTTCCGGCGACTTCTTTCGCCGAGTGCCAGCCCCGTGGGGGGCTCTCGCTTTTTTGTCCTAACTTTATTTCATTTCTATTGTTAGGACGAAATAAAAATAAATTAACATATGTAGGTATCTTCAAATGGCCGTAAATTTTTATGGGGGAATCCCTGATAGGAGGGTTGTATTTTGGACGGTCTTCGGCATAATCAGGTAAGTGTGACTGAGCACGGCCCTTCAAAGGGCAGCGAAGGTTGCCCTTTTCCATGTCCCCTTTGCAGGTTCTGCCCCATCTGTGAAGGGGATTTTTAATGCGCCGCGGGCGGAAAAGGTCTTGTCTGATGTGGGGGGACGGATCGGCTTGACGCTCCAAAATGCCAGCGGTACGATGCTGGCAGCAAACTCGACGGCAGTCGAGTTTTTCTTGGCCTGACTTTGTGATAATTTTCACAAAGTCTGGTTGTTCGTCACAACTTTTTACGAGTGCTTGGTTTATGGAAAGCGAATTCCTCCCGGTTTTCTTGTTCCTGGCGCTTGCCACGCTGTTATCTGTGGGCATGCTGGTGACCGGTCGGCTTTTTGGGCCGCGGCGGACGTCGGCGGTCAAAGAGATGCCGTACGAAAGCGGCATGGACCCGGTCCATGACACGCGTCGCCGTTTTGATGTGAAATTTCACCTGGTGGCCATTGCGTTTTTGGTTTTTGATGTCGAGCTGTTGTTTTTGTATCCCTGGGCGGTCGCCGCTCGACCCGACGCAGCGGCAGTGCGTGGGATTGATGGGGCGGTTCAAGCCGGGCTCATCGCCGATCGCTGGCTGGTCTTTTGCGGGGTGATCGCCTTCCTGTTTCTGCTGCTATTAGGGTTCGTTTACGACTGGCGGAAAGGCGTATTCCGCTGGCGGTAGGCGGACGGTCAGCGGGAACGGCTTGACGGGCGACGGGCCACGGAGTTTTTGCGACGGGTTTGGGGTTCGCGGGGTGTTTAAGACGCGGGATTTTGGGTCGAAGACAGAGGGTGGAAACGGTGTCTGTTGAGCTGCCGGAAAACGTGGTGGTCAGCAAGCTAGATGCGTTGGCCAGTTGGTGCCGCAAGAACAGTTTGTGGCCGATGCCTTTTGCCACAGCATGTTGTGGGATTGAGCTGATGGCGACCGGTGCCAGCCGCCACGATCTGGCTCGTTTTGGTGCCGAAGTCATGCGATTCTCGCCGCGGCAGTGTGACTTGATGATTGTGGCAGGGCGCGTTGTGATGAAAATGCTGCCGGTATTGCAGCGGATCTGGCAGCAGATGCATGAACCGAAATGGTGCATCTCCATGGGAGCTTGCGCGTCGACCGGCGGGGTGTTCGATACCTATTGCGTGGTGCAGGGCATCGACCGCTTCATTCCTGTCGACATGTACGTCCCTGGCTGTCCCCCCCGGCCGGAACAGTTGATCCAGGCCATCATCGATTTGCAGGAGAAAATCCAGACGGAAGGGACGACGATGGGACGTGAGTTCGCTTTGCAGAGTCGGCAGGAGCCGAAGCGGGCGTTGGTGGAATTGCCCGTTCTGGGGCAGCTGCCGACGGGGCGCGAGTTGAGCATTTAAATTGCATGGCGAGCCTGATTTTCTAAGGATCGCAGGGAAGTAATTTGAGTGAAGCATGGAAACCGTTCAGCAGATCGCGGCCGGGCTGGCCGAGCAATTTGGCGAATTGACGTGCAGCGAGTTTCGCGGGCAAATCCGCGTGGCGGTGCCGCGCGACTTGCTGTTCGAGGTCGCCGCCACGCTCCGCGACCCATATGGTTTCGACATGCTGGTCGACATCACCTGCGTTGACTATCTGAACTATCGAGATGCTCGTGATCGCTTCGGCCTGGTTTACCTCTTTTGCCAGACGATCCACGGGCTGCGGCTGACGCTGCGAGTCTTTGTCAACGAACCGGAGCTGAGCGTAACTTCGCTGGTCCCTTTGTGGAAGGGNNCCCTTTGTGGAAGGGTGCGAACTGGCTGGAGCGCGAGGTGTACGACATGTTCGGGATCCGCTTTACCGGCCATCCCGATTTACGGCGGATTCTGATGCCGGAGGAGTTTTCTGCCCATCCGTTGCGGAAGGACTACCCGCTGCAGGGGCGTGGCGAGCGGCATAATTTTCCGGTGATCACGCGGAGCAGTGCCTAGCATGCCGCTGGATGTTGCCACCATGATCGGCAGTGCTGGGGACGACACCCGCCACGTGGCTCAGGACTATCTTTGGACACTCAATTTCGGTCCCCAGCACCCCGCCACGCACACGACGCTGCGCTTGGTCCTGAAGCTGGATGGCGAACGGGTGGTGGATGCGATTCCCGATATCGGCTATTTGCATTCGGGTTTCGAAAAGATCGGCGAACACCTCGACTACAACCAGTACGTGACAGTCACCGATCGCATGAACTACATTTCGCCGATGGCCAACAACGTCGCTTGGCACCACGCGGTCGAAACCTTGTTGGGCATCGAGCTGACGCCACGCTGCAAGTACATTCGCACGATCATTGCCGAATTGGCCAGGATCAGCGACCATTTGCTGGCCAACGGGGCCGTCGGCTTGGACGTGGGCGCTTTTACCTTTTTTCTGTACGCCTTTTACCAGCGCGAGGTGATTTACGACATTTTTGAAACCCTCTGTGGAGCCCGTTTTACCAACAGCTATACCCGCGTCGGCGGCGTGATGTACGACATCACGCCAGAGGTCATCCAGAAGACGCGTGATTTTCTGAACAGCTTTCCCAAAACGCTGGACGACATGGAGCGCTTGTTGAATCGAAACCGCATTTTCATCGATCGCACCAGCGGCGTGGGCGTGTTGAGCAAGGAAGAAGCGATCGGCCGCAGCGGTTCGGGACCGGTCGCCCGGGCCAGTGGGGTCACCCGCGATTTGCGGAAAGACGAACCGTACCTGGCTTACGAGGACCTGGACTTCGATATCTGCTGTGCTCGACAAGGCGACTGCCTCGCTCGTTATATGGTCCGCATGGCCGAGATGCGGCAGAGCTTGAGGATCGTGCAGCAGGCCCTGGAAAATCTGCCCCCCGGGCCGGTCGATGTGGGAGTCGACCAGCGGACGGCCTTGCCGGACAAGCAGCAGGTTTACCAGACGATTGAGGGGACGATTTCGCACTTCGAGCTGGTGATGGCCAACCGGGGTTTCGAGGTGCCGAGCGAGGAGGTGTATGCCGCGATCGAGTCGCCCAACGGGGAATTAGGTTTCTACCTGGTCGGCGATGGCAGCGATGTCGCGTATCGAGCCAGGTGCCGCCCGCCGTCCTTCATTCACTTTGCCATGTTTCCGGACCTGATCCGCGGTCACACGTTGAGCGACGTGGTCGCGGTCCTGGGCAGTTTGAACATTATTGCCGCCGAGCTGGATCGGTGAGGGGGGTGCGAGTGGTGGGTGCGTGGCGCGGGATGTGGGTGGCGGGTCGAGGTTTACACGTGGCGAGCCTTCCCAAGTCGGGAGGGGTGCGAACCGCCAGACAAATCGCAGGCAGGGGGATATGGCCTGGGGCGGACAGTGTCGGTTTGCAGGTGGGGGAAATGCAACAAGCGGAACAGACCGCAGGAGGAACAGGCGGATGGCCACCGAGCAACCGGTGTTGACCGAGCAAATGATCGGTGAAATCAAGTCGTATTTCCCGCGTTATCCGACGCGGCAGGCGGTCACCCTGCCGGCTCTGCACGTGGTGAACCGCCATTTGCGCCATGTGCCTCACGCGGCGGTTGTGGAAATTGCCAAGCTGCTGGAGCTGGCTCCCGCGGAAATCCAGGACACCCTGACCTTTTACCAGTTTTTCAAGCAGGACGCGCCGCACGGACAGACCCGCGCCTGGGTCTGCCGGTCGTTGAGCTGTGCCCTCCGGGGTGGCGAGGAGGTCTTGGACCATCTTTGCGAGCGGGTTGGAATTCGAGCGGGCGGAACGACGGCGGATGGCCGGTTGACGATCGAAGCGGCGGAATGCCTGGGGGTCTGCGACCACGCGCCCTGCCTGTTGGCGGGCGAAGAGGTCCATGGGGATCTCGATCGGGACAAGGCGGACGAGTTTTTGCGGAAGTGTGGCGTGGAATTGGAAAAAGAGACAATTGTCGAGTAAATCGGATGGCTGAATTTGAACCTGTCCTGCTGGCGAATGTCGATACGGCAGAAAGCCACCGGCTGGCGACTTACGAGTCGGCAGGGGGGTACGGCGCGCTGAAAAAGGTCCTGAAAGAGATGGCTCCGACGGACGTCGTCGAGCTGGTGAAGTCGAGCAACCTGCGGGGCCGCGGCGGGGCCGGTTTTCCCACAGGGCTCAAATGGTCCTTTCTGCCCGAGGACCACCCCGGTCCGATTTACATGTNNTCATTTCGTCGTACGCCACTCGGGCTGCCACCGCTTACATCTATCTCCGCTACGAATACCCGCTGGCTTTTCGCCGCCTGCAGGAGGCGATTGACGAGTGTTATCAGCGTGGTTACCTGGGCAAAAACATCCTGGGCAGCCCCTTCAGTCTGGACGTCTACTTGCACCGCGGCGCGGCGGCGTACATTTGTGGGGAAGAAACGGGACTGATAGAAAGCCTGGAAGGCCGCCGTGCCTGGCCGCGGATCAAACCTCCCTTCCCGGCCGTGGAAGGCGCCTTTCGCAAGCCGACGGTGGTGAATAACGTCGAAACGCTGTGCTGCGTCACGCACATTGCCGATCGCGGCAGCGGATGGTTCAAGTCGATCGGGGTCCCGGCGGACCCCGATAACCCCCGGGACGCCGGCAGTTATGGGCCGAAGCTTTATTGTTTGAGCGGCCACGTGAACCGGCCCGGCTGTTACGAACTGCCGTTGGGGGTCCCCTGTGGTGTGTTGATTGACCAGCAGGGGGGAGGGGTCTGGAAGGGCCGTCGGGCCAAAGCGGTTGTGCCGGGCGGAATTAGCATGGGGCTCCTGACCGCCAACGAACTGGACTGCCCCCTGGATTTCAACGGTCCCTCCCGTTACGACTGCCTGGGACTGGGTANNCTGGGTACCGCCGCCGTGACCGTCATGGACGAAACGGTTTCCATCATCGATTACCTCCACAATACGGCTCGATTTTTTGCTCATGAAAGTTGCGGCCAGTGCACGCCTTGCCGCGAAGGAACCCATTGGTCGCTGCAAATGCTGCGGCGGATGCGGGCCGGCCGCGGCCGGATTCGGGATTTGGATTTGTTGCTGGAAATCGGTGACAGTATCGGCATCATGCCAGGCACGACCATTTGCGGCCTGGCGGACGGAGCGGCCTGGCCGTTGAAAAACGGGATTCGCAAGTTTCGCGACGAACTGGAAGATTTTATCAAGCAGACGAACCCTGCAGGATACGCCGTAACCGAAGCCGTGCCGGCTTTGGATGGGATCGGCATCCATTAGAAAGTGTTTGGAAATGAAAATTCCCGCGCCCGCTGCCTTTCCCGTGCAAGCAAGCGGAAGAGACCATGAGAGGGGACCGTTAAGTAGATCGTTGTTCCCAGTCAGAAAACATGCTCGCCAAAGAACGCTTTACCAGGCAACCCCAAGAGGACAGTCCACGCGATGGGAATCGTACTGATTAACGGCCAGGAAGTCGAACTGGACGATGACTTGCGTTGGAACGGCATCCAGGCCGCCAGGCATGTGGGCGAAGAAATTCCACATTATTGCTGGCATCCCGGCCTGTCGGTCGTGGCCAGTTGCCGCATGTGCCTGGTGGAAACGGGACGCCGGGATCCGAAGACGGGCGAGATCAGCATGATGCCCAAACTGATGCCGGCATGTCAGACGCCTGCCACGGACGGTTCGGTCTTCATCACCGATAGCGAAAAAGTCCGCAACGCACGGGCGATGGTGGAGGAGGACCTGCTGATCAATCATCCCATCGACTGTCCCATTTGTGACAAAGCGGGGGAATGCCTGTTGCAGGATTATCACTTCCAGCACGGCCGCGATCAGCGCCGAGCGGATATTCGTCCTTTTACCAGTCGGCGGCGTTCCTTGGGCGATACCGTCACGCTTTTCGTCGACCGCTGCGTGATGTGTTCGCGCTGCGTGCGGTTCACCCGCGAAATTACCGGTACCAGCGAACTGTACGTGACCGGCCGCGGGTCGTCGGAAGAAATCGATGTCTTTCCCGGTTACCCCCTGGCCAACAAGATGGCGGGCAACGTGGTCGACCTGTGCCCGGTGGGAGCGCTGGGCGACAAGGATTTTCTTTACCAGCAGCGGGTGTGGTTCATGCGGGCCGAGCCGGGTGTTTGCGCGGGCTGTTCCAGCGGGTGTGCGATTTTTGTGGAACAGAACCAGGATCGCATTTATCGGCTCAAGCCTCGCGAAAACCCGCATGTCAATCAATGGTGGATCTGCGACGAAGGGCGTTACGGCTTTCATCACGTCCACAGCAGCCAGCGGCTGCTGCAGCCCCGGCAGCGGATGGACGGCCAGTGGGCGGGGGCCGATTGGTCCCGGCTGGTCGACGAACTGCACGAAAAATTTTCGGCGGCTGGGCACGTGGCCGCGGTCATTTCACCCCATTTGACCGTGGAAGAAGCGTATTTGCTGGCCCGTTATGCCAGGTCGGTGGATAGCCGGGCGGTCTTGGTCCTGGGGCCGGTACCGGTGGTTGGGGAAGACGAGCAATTTTTGGGTGGATTCACGATTCGGGCCGAAAAGTGCCCTAACCGGCGGGGGGTGGAAGAAGTCATCGCTCATTTTGGCGGCCCGCTGGCCACGCTGGATGACCTCGTGCCGCAGGTTGAAGAGGGGGGTATTGAGGCGGTATGGGTCGCAGGAGGTTATCCGGCCCCCTGGATCGACGACGCCACGGCGCAGCGATTGGCGACGGCAGGGATGTTGGTTGTCCAGGATTTATTTGATTCGCCACTTTCGGCAGTCGCCGATTATGTCCTGCCGGCGGCGGCCTTCGCGGAACGGGAAGGATCGTATGTGAATTGTCGCGACCGCCTGCAGTCGTTCCGCTGGGCGATTCGGCCACCCCAGGGCGTGCGGGTGGAAGGCAGTCTGTATTTTCAGCTGCTGGGTCAGGATGGCCTCTATGACGCCCGGGGCACTTTGCAAGAGATCGCCAGTCAGATGCGTTATTTTTCCGCGGCTGCCGGAGGTGTACCCGAGACGGGTGTGGATTTAAAAGTGGACCAGTTGGCATCGTGAATGGATCGAGTGTGTTTGGGAATGAAGAGGGTCCGTTCCGGCACACCCCATGCCTGGTCGCCTCTGCTGTGCAGCAAAAGGGGTCAAAAGATGTTTGGGGAATTAGCCGGCTGGCCGGCGGACGGCAAAGGGACAGCTAAAACGGGATCCGAGCTGGGACAGGACAGTCCAGCTGGAAACAACGTGGCTTGGTGGGACGAATGACGGGACTGATCGTCGCGGTAATCAAAATTGCGATTCTGGTGGGCGGCCTGATGACGGCAGCGGCCTATTTCGTGCTGCTGGAACGGAAAGTGGCCGCATGGGTGCAGGACCGCCGCGGACCGAACCGCGTCGGTTTGCCCCTGACTCGTATCCGGCTGTTCGGACTGGGCCAGCCGCTGGCCGATGGCTTGAAGTTTTTGTTCAAGGAGGAGTACGTGCCGCGGCACGTCGACCGCTTGTTGTTCACTCTGGCGCCGATTGTCATCTTGACGTCGGCTTTGGCCATCTTTGCCGTGATTCCATTTGGTTCGGTACTGCCGATCGAGACCGGGATCGCAGGGGTCGAAACGCCGATTCAAATGATTGTGGCCCCGGGGATGGACGTGGGACTGATTTACGTCTTTGCCCTCTCCAGCATTGCCGTGTACGGCGTGATCCTGGGTGGCTGGTCCAGCAACAATAAGTACGGCTACCTGGGGGCTTTGCGCTCCAGCGCGCAAATGATCGCCTACGAACTGCCCCTGGGGCTGGCGATTCTGGGGGTGGTTCTGGCCAGTGGCAGCCTCCGCCTGGGGGCGATCATCGGCCAACAGGCAGAGACAGGTGTCTGGTTTGCGGTGGTGCAACCCTTGGGCTTTGTCGTCTTTGTCGTGGCGGCGTTTGCCGAGGCGGCGCGACTTCCGTTTGACCTGCCGGAGTGCGAACAGGAACTGATCGGCGGATATCACACGGAATATTCTGGCATGCGGTTGATCATGTTTTTGATTGCGGAATTTTTGCACATGATCACGGCTTCGTTTCTGATTGTGATCCTCTTTTTGGGCGGTTGGCATTTCTGGGGCCTGACCGGCACGGATGCGGCCAGTGCCACCTGGAGCCAGGCGATTCTGAGGATTGTGGTCTTGATGGTGAAGATATTCGCCGTCATCTTCTTTTTTATGCTGGTCCGCTGGAGCTGGCCTCGCTTCCGTTTTGACCAGCTGATGGCCCTGGCCTGGAAAGTGATGTTGCCGCTGGGTCTGGTCAATTTGTTGGCCGTGGCGATATTGAGCGAACCGGCGATCAGCGATCGCCTGGGGACCCACAACGTGGTCGTGTTTGCGGTCTGCAGTTGGGCGGTGGCGATCGTTGCCTGGATCGCGACGGCGATGGCGCAGCCGTTAATTGCCGACAACCGGCCCCGTGGGGAGGGGTCAGCGGAGTGGTCCCCTGGCCGCGGCGTGAAGGAGTAGAAAAGAAACGAAAATGAATATCGAGGGAGACCAGAAAGATAACAGTTTTTTGCGAGTTTTCCCA
>WVZU01000092.1 GCA_011772275.1 Planctomycetales bacterium
TGGCTGACAAACAGATCCAATACCACAGGTAAAAAACAAGCCACATTTTAACGCGATTTATGGGACACCCACCATCCGCGGCATGATCCTGCCTATCCTGTCCATCCTGTCAAAAAAATTCACTCCGCCAAATGGCTGGTCACGGCACAGCCGGCGAGGGATAAATTCCCAGCTCGATCGTATTGCCGTCCGGATCCTGGAAAAAAATCTGTTGAAAACCGCCCGCGTTAACTTGGCGGCAATAATCGATCTGGTGGCGCTGAAGCGTCTGTTCCACCACGTCGAGGTCCGCAACGGACATGGCAAAATGCCGCGCGAGGGTATCGATTGGCCCGCGGCCGGCCGCGGATTCGTGCTGGATGATATGAATTTCCAGACCGCTCGGCTCGTGCGACAACCAGGCACCGGCAAAAGGAAAATCGGGCCGCGGGATCGACTGGAACCCCAGCACGTTCTCGTAAAAAGCCACCGAGGCAGGCAGGTCCCGCGTGGGGACCGCCAGATGGTGCAGGCGATGAATTGCTAGCGGCTGGTCCATGGTGGTCTCGTTGGCCCAGGGGGCCCCACATCAGGCCCCATCGCGGGACGATTGTGGCCCACCCCCAGCGGCCCATAGCAAAATTGCCCGTGTCAACAGGGCGAGCGGTCCGAGGGCGGCCTGGGAAGCTTAAACGATCAGGAAATTTTTCTCACTTGTAACAATTTTCTCGATTCGGACAAGTCTGCGTCCGATATACCAACCAAGAACGCCACGTTATTCGTGTCCTGCGGGTCGTGCGCGGACCGCGCGCACGGCTTCGTCGATGCCACGGGCTAGCAAAATCGGGGCAACTTTTTGCATATCGAACAACTCAGCGGGTCTGACGACACTGGGCAACCCTTGTGGGGGAAAGGAACTTTAGCCATGTATAGGCGCCTGTTTTTTTCGGGAATTGCGGCTGTGACACTGATCAGCACCGGCTGTTGTGGTCCTCGCTACGGTTGCGGGGTCGGGGGCCACGGCGGTTGTGGATGGTATCCCGGAAAAATCCTTGGCCGGGCCTTTGCCTGCCACGGCTGCGGAATTGGCGGACCCTACGGCGACTGGTCTGATACGGGTGGCGGCTGTGGGGTCGGTTGCGACAGCTGCGACGGGCACGGCAACTGGATCGGGCATGCCGAGGGTCCCCTGGAACCCTCACCACAAGTTTTGCAGGGGCCGGTCTATTACCCACAGGCTGGTCAACAGACACCCAAACCACCCGCTCCGCCTAAAGAAGCCTCGTCCAACTGGGGCTATCGTCGGCGTGGTGTGCGTCCGGCCAGTTACGCCCCACCAGCGGGCAACCAGCCGGTCGGGCAATTGGGCGGCTGCCACGATGGCCGCTGTCCGTGCGGCAGGCACTAAATACCCGGCCTGATTTTTTCCGGCCTGATTTTTTTCCGG
>WVZU01000217.1:0-191 GCA_011772275.1 Planctomycetales bacterium
GAGGGCGGTTTTCGGAATCCGCGTGGATGAGGGTCGCTCGATGCCCCACGGGCCCTGCCCCAGGGGAAAAATGGTCTGAAAACGAGAAGGGTGGACGTGCGTATCCTGCTGATCGGAGATATCGTCGGCAAGCCTGGCCGGCGGATTGTCAGGCAGGCGGTAGCGGGGCTGGTCGAACGTGAACGGATCGA
>WVZU01000217.1:254-2115 GCA_011772275.1 Planctomycetales bacterium
AATCTACCGGATCCTGGAAACCAAGGACAACATTGTCAAGCCAGCCAATTACCCCGCTCAAGCGCCGGGCAAGGAATTTGCCGTGGTGACCTCGCCGGCCGGCGAAGCGGTAGCGATCATCAGCCTGATGGGGCGCGTGTTCATGAAACCCGTGGACTGCCCCTTCGCGGCAGCCGACCGCGTCCTGCAGAACCTCGACAAAACGATTAAGGTCATCGTGGTCGACGTGCATGCCGAAGCGACCAGCGATAAACAAGCCCTGGGGCGGTATCTGGACGGCCGCGTGTCCGCGGTGCTGGGGACCCACACCCACGTGCCGACCGCCGACGAACGCATTCTGCCGGGCGGCACCGCCTTCCAGTGCGACGTGGNNAGTGCGACGTGGGCATGACCGGCCCCTGTGACAGTATCCTGGGACGCCGGGCGGATCGGGTGATCGAGACGACCCGCACCTTCATGCCGCTGGCATTCGACGTGGCGAGCAAGGACGTCCGGCTGGCCGGTACGCTGGTCGATGTCGACGCCGCCTCCGGCAAGGCGACGGCCATCCGCCGGTTGAGCGTGACCGAGGAAGAGGCGACGGCACTGGCTCAAATGAAGAGCACGTCTTCCTGAAGGTTCGGCCCATCCCGCGACCCCGCCGCTCAGCCCCACCCTCCCTCCAGCCATGCTGAGCTCGTTTCGGTCCGCGGTGGATCCTCGTCCGCGACCCCTCCCTGGGCGCCTGGCCGAACCCGCCTGGCGCTAATAGTCATCCAGCAAGTGCCAGATCAGCAGGCCGAAGGCGGCACCGATCGGGATCGGCAACCAATTCCCGGGGGGTCCGACGGTTTCCCAATTCTGCCAGACGCCGAACACAATCGAGATGGCGGCCAGAATGAAATAGGGAATCAACAGTCCAATCCACATCACAAAACAGAGCAGGGCGAATCCGCACAGCCAAAACAAGGTCGAGCGAACTTTGTGGGACGAATTTTGTTCGCAGGCCAGTACGTCCGTGGTGGAGGCGAGGATGCCGATGGCAGTGGTGATCCCGATGGTCGGCCATTCGATCTGGAAAGCTTGGAGGGCCATGCCGGCCAGAACCAGGCAAGCCACCGTGCCGGCAGCCATGAAATAGACGCGCCGCAGCCAAACGTGCAGTCCTTCTTTTTCCGCACAGATTTTCATACGCTCTGCCTGCCAGAATCACTCGGCCTGGCATCCCTCCAGTTTGTCTTCCCCCGCGAGGGCGGGCCGCCAGGCTGACGTGGGGCACCTGGCCGAGTCATTCGTCGGTTTAGTCGTCTTCTTGGAGTTCTTGCGGATGGCGACTCTTCCACCACCTTACCACCAGATATTCAATGCCACGAGCAGAGACGACGCCTAAGATGACGAACATCGTAATCACGAACCCGGCAGCAATCCGATTCACCAGCCAGACCACATTTTCGTCGTCAACGGTTCGCCAAAGATCATGAGCGACGTAGGCACCGGAGAGAAAACAAAAACCGCTTACAAAGGCCAAGATGCCGATGATGATCGTGGATTTGATGTGGAAAACCATCTTATCGCCCCCAAAACAAGCTGTACGGGCCACGTGCGTCGGGACAAGCCGCTTGGCGACGCCTGGCCACTGTTCGGAAGACTTACCTCACCTTAAATTATACTCACGCACCTGGGGAACGCGAGAGCCGTCTGCCATTTGATCCTGGATCGCCTAGCGGTTACACTTACAGAATCGAGGTGAGGCCGGTGGTGTTGACGTAGGGACCCCGGCCCGCGTCGTTGCGGTCACGTCACCAGGCTCGTCTGGCGGGGGGCAGAGCGTTCAGACGAGCGTCAACGGGAGTAGCGGTTTTATGTCCAATTCAGTGGCACG
>WVZU01000217.1:2256-2437 GCA_011772275.1 Planctomycetales bacterium
GCGGTGGCCGACAATGGACGGCTGGGGGAAGAGCAGCAATTGTATCTGATCGAGGCCGGCTTCGAGACCGAAAAGATCGACGACGAGAAAGTCGTGGTCAAATCTTTAGAGTCTCAGTTGATGAGCTGGGAAGATGCGGACGGCCCGCCGGAGGACGGGACGGCGTCCACGGACGCGTAAG
>WVZU01000195.1:0-1284 GCA_011772275.1 Planctomycetales bacterium
TGGGAGCCCGCACGTTCCGGCCTGTAGGCGGGCTCTGTGAGCCCGCACGTTCCGGCCTGTAGGCGGGCTCTGTGAGCCCGCACACCCCGGCCTCAAAGAGGCCGGCTACAGCTCGTTCCGAGGCTGCCCATGAAACCTGTAGGCGGGCTCTGCGAGCCCGCACGTTCCGGCCTCACAGAGGCCGGCTACAGCAAACGCCGGCTACAGCAAACGCCGGCTACAGCAAAGGCCGGCTACAGAAAACGTCGGCCACCGCGGGATAGAGGGCTTTTCAGAAATTTGGTTAAAACGTGACGATCAAATCAACGGCAAAGCTGAACAAGCTGTTGGCCGTTCCCACGCCACCGACCGGATCGAACGGACTGCCCGCGCCGTCGTACCAGTCGTAACGCAGCTCAGGACGCAAGGTCAGGTTCGCATGCGGCTTCCAATTCAATCCCAGGGTCGCCTCGTAGTAATCGCCGGCGACCAGCGCCGGAACCAGGCCCCGCAGATTGACAAGCGTGCCGCGATCGTCGCGGAACCATTCCAGCCGGGCACCCGCACTCCAGCAGCTGTTGATTTGTTTCAACAGATAAGCGCTCACGCCATACCACTCGGCTTCGTCCGCCGGCGATGGCAACGGGATGTTGGTCTGGATACCCAGGTCATGCTGGATTACCGCCGTCCAGCCACATCCAAAGACGTGCGATAAGACCACGCTGTGCAGGTAAATGTCGCCCACATTGGCCACGCTGCCGTCGCCAAACCGGCCAGCATTCACGGCGTAAGACAGACATGTCTCTTCGTCCTGGCTGGTCCAGGTCACACCGCCGAGGAAGGTATGAGCGTCATTGGCGTTGTTGAAGCCGCTGTCCCAGCCCAGGGTGTAACCGGCTTTCACAGACCAGTGATCATTCAGCTGGTAGCCGAACAGGACTCCGGTGTGGGTGAATGGTTCGCCGTAATACTGCTGGTAGGAATGCGTGAAAAAGAAATTTCCGGGAGCGGGCACTACTTCGTAACCCATCGGCGTAAAAAAGTGCCCCACAATCATGTACCCGTCATTCCAGGCAGCCTCGAAGTACAGCTGCGGGACCGCCGAACCATACTGGCCACCCGCATCCCATTCCGTGTCCCAACCCCTGTCCCCGGAAGCCTGCGTATCGGGCCCGTCGGCACCAAAGACGTAGTCAAACCGGAACCCCCAGTCCGTGCCACATCCGCACGTCTCGGCAACCCGGCCCGCATAGATCCACAGCTGATGCAAGTGAAATTCGTTGGCCGCGTTGGTAAATCCGCCAG
>WVZU01000195.1:1330-2474 GCA_011772275.1 Planctomycetales bacterium
CTCGCGACAGCCGATCAGAGCGTCCTGTAGCCTCCATGGCCCACCACACGGGTCCGCACACGGGTCCCCACAGCTGCCGGGCCCCTGCGAATCACCACAACCACTGTCGCAACCCCAGTGGTGATTCAAAGCGGAATGGTCCAGCGGCAGGGAGCTGTTCAAGATCGCAGGAAACATCTCATCGCCCGACATGAACCCGGCCTGCAGATCGAACGTCTCCATCTCTTCCGCCGCGATCTCGCCCTCGTAATAGGGGACGTCGCCCTCGTGATAAGGACGGCCGCTCGCTGACTGAGCGGCGGGTAAAGCGGATAGGGCGGCCGCCGCGGGAAGCCACATCAGGGCGGCTGCCAAGATCGTCAATCCATGCCCGTAACTGCTCATCTTATTCATCGCATGTCCAGCAAACCCGGACTCCTTGCCCCGCTCAGCCCACCGCCTGCTCGCCTGCACCTGCCTTACCCGAACAATCCGCCGATCACTACACCTCTTCGGATCACTGCAGCCAGCACATGCAGTTCGGCACAATTTGCCAGCAAAATCCGAACCACCCCAACAAACCGAAAGGTCCGCCCAAAGTAGGATTGCGGCGAAGCCCACGCCTCCGGCCGCCAGCACGCGATCCTCAAACAAGTTACGTCAGCTTGGCCCAGCTGCCGCAAGACGGCCGACCATCGTCGGCAAGCAGAAAAGCCAGCCCCCAGTCCAACCGTCCCCTATTGGATGCCAGCAGAAATCAAACGCTAGCGGCCACACCGGCNNGCCACACCGGCTTGCTGCCATACCGCCCCCCCTGTCGCACAACCGCCCATCCCAGCCGGCCGCCCAGTGTAGAGCAATTGTCTCAATTGCTCCTCAAAGAGAAACCGTCCTGCCGCGCTCGGACGGTGGTTCTCCCAAAGCCGCCCAGCCGGCCGCTCGCCGGGCCCGGCCGTCTTCGCATCCGCGGGAGCAATTGGGGACAATTGCTCTACAATCCAACGGCTGCTGAAAGAGAAACCGTCCTGCCGCGGCCAGACCGTTGTCCTACCAACACGGCCCGGTCGTCGATTTACCGCTTCTGACTCCGCGGGAGCAATTGAGGACAATTGCTCTACAATCCAACGGCTGCTGAAAGAGAAACCGTCCTGCCGCGGCCAGACCG
>WVZU01000109.1 GCA_011772275.1 Planctomycetales bacterium
TCACAGAGGCCGGCTACAGGAATTTTCAACCAGCGTTTTCGGTCAGGAGGACGTTCCCAACCTGTAGGCGGGCTCTGCGAGCCCGCAGGGTCTGGTTGGCAGGGTCAGTCGGTGGAGAAGGAGAAGGTGGTGGTAGTGCGGTATTCGGCGCCGGGCTGGAGGAGGGTGGAGGGGAAGTTCGCCTGGTTGGGGCTGTTGGGATAGTGTTGGGTTTCCAGGCAGAAGCCGCCCCGGTGCACGTAGGGCCGGCCGGCCTTGCCGGTGAGCCGCCCGTCCAGAAAATTACCGCAGTAGAACTGGACCCCCGGTTCGCTGGTGTGGATCGTCAGCACGCGGCCGCTGCCCGGTTCGTAGACGCGAGCGGCCAGCGGCAGGCCATCCTGCGGGTCCCCACCGGCGAGGACGAAGTTGTGGTCGTATCCCCCGCCAAACTGCAGCTGCTGGTCGTCCTGACCAATGTCGCGCCCGATCGGCTTGGCCGAGGTGAAGTCAAACGGCGTGCCGGCCACCTCCCGCAGCTCGCCAGTGGGAATCAGCCCCTCGTCCACGGGGGTGAACTGTTTGGCGTTGAGCGTCAGGTGGTGATCGAGGATGTCTCCTTTTCCTTCGCCTTTGAGATTGAAGTACGTGTGCTGGGTAAGGTTGACGTGCGTTGGCTTGTCGGTGGTGGCCAGGTAATCGACCCGCAGCTGGTTGGTATCGGTCAGCGTGTAGGTCACGGTGACTTTGAGGTTGCCCGGATAGCCTTCTTCGCCGTCCTGGGAAAGGTAGCTTAGTTGCAGACCGCACTCGCCGTCCCCTTCCAGCGGCTGAGCGTCCCAGGCCACTTTGTCAAAGCCGATGATGCCACCGTGCAGGTGGTTGGGCCCGTTGTTGACGGCCAGCTGGTAGGTGGTCTCGCCGATGGTGAATTGGCCTCGGGCGATGCGATTGCCGTAACGGCCGACAATGGCACCGAGATAGGGTTTGTCGACGGCGTTCATGTAGTCTTCGACCCGATCGTAGCCCAGGGCCACATCGGCCATCTGGCCGTCGCGGTCGGGCATGATGATCGACGTAATGATCGCTCCGTAGTTGGTCACCTTTACCGTCAGACCATGCTTGTTGGTCAGCGTGAACAGTCGGATATTGTCGAAATCCTCGACGGCCACGCGGGCCGAGGCGGAACGGCAGTAGATCATGCCCAGCAGGAGGGTGAGGGCGATCAGCAGTTTCATGCGGGGGCTCCTGGCGCTAGGATGCGAAGGGGGTGAGCACGGAAAAGTCAGCAAAGGTCATGTAGATCAGCAGGACGATCGCCATGAGAACGAGACCGGCGAGCGGGGCATACTTCCATGGGGTTAAATCGACTGCCCCCACATCTTGTTGTTCGAACTCGGTCTGGCGCGGCGAGATTTGTCCGATGGCCAGCATCAGGACCACCAAGCAGGCGAAGACGATTCCCAGAAAGTGAAACTCGTGCATCGAGTCCACGATTTTGTCGAATGGCGGCACAAAGTAGCCGATGGCGATCACGGCGAATCCTACAATCAATCCGAGCTTGGCTGCGAGCGACGGGACGCGCTTGGTCAGCATCCCGACCAGCACCACGGCGAAGATCGGAATAAAGTACATCCCATTCATTTTTTGCAAATACCCAAAGATGCTCTCCGTGTTCGCCAGCAGCGGGGCAATCGACATGGCCATGACTGCGACGATCCAGCCAAAGACCTTCCCGCTGCGGACCACTTCGTGTTCGCTGGCCCCTGTCCGCAGCACGTTTTTGTATAACCCGATGCTGAACAGCGTGCAGGAGCTGTTGAGCGCCGAGTTGAAGCTGGACAGGATAGCCCCGATCATGGCGGCGGCAAAGAACCCGGTCAGCGGCTTGGGCAGGACTTGATTAACCAGCAGTCCGTAGGCCTTGTCCGCTTTCAGGTCTTCGCCGGCGAACATGGTGAAGGCGAGCATGCCCGGCAGGACCAGATACATCGGTCCCAACAGCTTCAAGGCACCGGTCAGCAGCACACCTTTTTGACCCTCGGCCAGGCTACTGGCCCCAAAGGTCCGCTGAATGATCTGCTGGTTGGTGGTCCAATAGAACATGTTGAGCAGGAAGATACCGGTGAAGACTGTTCCAAACGGCACGGACGTGCCGGATCCGCCGATCGAATTGAAACGGTCGCGCTGCTGGTCCCACACCAACTGCGCTCCGGCCGAGATGCCGTCGCCGTC
>WVZU01000125.1 GCA_011772275.1 Planctomycetales bacterium
GCCTGGCGTTTGCGTCAGCACCCCGGCTGCTGAGTCCCATCTTCGCGCGAAGGGATGGCGTTTCCGCCTGCACCCGAAGGGGTCGGGAGTCTTTTTCGCCACCCGTCCCACTATCCATCAAGAAAGGGGTTTTCAGTGGCGAAAAAGACTCCCGACCCCGTCAGGCGTTCCCTGGCTGATTTCAAAAATCCCAGGAACCACAAGGTCACGTGTCTCGCCACGAACATGGGGTCGTCGGCCCCAAGCGTTTATTTTTGCCCCTCCCCAACCAGCACGAACTCAACGATCAGCGGTTTGTGGTCCGACCCCCGCCCTACCCCTTCGCGGATCGCCATGCATTCGAAATGGCCCGACATCATTGCGTGGTCCAGACGCATCGGTGGTATCCAGGCGGTGCCGTTGGGCCACGTCACGGCATAGCCCCGTCCGCTGACCTCATGCGCGGAACGGTATCCCGACTGGGCAAAGCGGCGAAGGGGTTCAGCGTGTTGAGTGGCGTTGAAATCTCCGACGATCAGGAGGGGTTCGTCCCGTGGGGTCAGCCTTTCCCATAACTGGTGGTACTGCTGCTGCCATACCGTGAAATACGCTCGGTTGCGCGGCGGCAGCGGATGCCAATTGATGACCCGGACAGGACGGCTGCCAAGGGCAATCACCACCTCGGCCTGCGGCACTTGACCGGTCATCCACAGCGACGCGTCCAGAAACGGCCATTTGGAATAAATCCCAATGCCAAACGCATCCTCCCTTACCTGTCCCAAGCGATGCGGATATCGCTCGCGGAACTTCTGGTCCGACAAGGCGGCCTGCCAGGGGGACGAGTATTCTTGCAATAAGATCAGGTCCGGGTCGGCGGCCGCGATCTCGGCCAGCATCGCCTTGTGCTGAACGTTTCTGCTGTGAAGATTGGCTGAAAAGATCTTCAACTCGGCAGCCTCCCGGGTGGGGGCAGGGGGTCCGGATGGCAACAACAGCGGCAGATAGTCAGGCCAGACCCAAACGGCATGGCCAACGGCAAGCGGCAGACAGAGCACGGCCAGGCGGTAGCGCTTCCGCCACAGTGCCAGCGGCAGCAAAAGCAAGGCGGGGGCGTACAGATAGGCCGAGAAGGAATTAGCCCACACCAACAGCAGGTGCTTGTCGTGAGCGACAAGGCGGAGGATCGCCACGACCCATCCCCCCGCGACGGTGATCCAAGCCAGGTCCCAGAAGACGCGGACCATCAGCCCGCATCCGGCTGCCCCGCCGTTCGCTGCCTGCCTGCCGCTGAGGGTGCTCATGAAAAAAAGAACCGGAGACCGTGGTGCATCCAGGGGTCGCTTGGGTGGGAATGAGAAAAGCGACACGTCTGCGTTGCAAGAGGCGGGACACACCAGCGACAGGTTTTCGCGGGAAGATTGCCGCCGATGCGCTCTTCTTCTACCTTTCCCTTGCGTTACACTCACGGTCTCCGGATGGTTTTGCCACACGGATGGGGGCCATGCCCTGGCCCCACCCTTCACTAACCGCCGCCCCTCGCC
>WVZU01000078.1:0-21162 GCA_011772275.1 Planctomycetales bacterium
CCAACCGGCCCCGACGCATACTCGCATGCTGCCAAACAATTACAATCCGTGTAATGCACCCAAGGACGAGCCTGGATTTCTCGTCAGTCACCTGTTGCAGCTTGTAAGCAATCCGGGCTAACGAAACAACATGCCCGCATATCCGACAACCCGGCTGGTATCGCCCGACACGTCCGCGCTGGTGCCGTAGGCGACTTCCTCACACGTTTGCAGTTGGCCCAGCTGGCGGAGCGTATCCAGAGCGATGACGGCCGGCAGGACACCACACATACTAATTTGCTCGCGACGGACCGTTTCGTACAGCTTGCCGGCGTCCATGGTTTTCAAGGCGTCGATGGCCAGCCGGTCCCGTCGCCGATTTTCCTGGTCGCTGGCAAAATGGTTCATGTCGCTGGAGATCAGCAGGAGGGGCCGTGGTTCCTGGACCTGCAGCGCCGTGGCCAGATCTGCGGCGAACGCCTGACATTGCTCGAAATCGGCCGGGCCAATCGCCACGCCGACGATTCGGGTTTGGGGTGCCAGCCGCGCCAGCAGCGGCAATTGGACCTCAATGGCGTGCTCACCGCGGTGAGCCGCGGCATCCAGCTGCCAGCCGGCCACTTTGTTGGCCAGCAGTTCAGCCAGCTGGACGTCGGACGGCAGCGTGGCTCCGGGAATGGCCCACGAGTCGTGCGGTGCAATTGCGTACGTGGCACCGTGGGGCGTGTGTTTGGGACAAAGGATGATTGTCGTGTCGGGAAATCGGATCCGCCGCAAGACGGTGGCGGCAATCCGTCCTGAGTAGATCAGTCCCGCATGGGGGACCAGGGCTGCGTTCCAGCTGTCCGGATTCGCCGGGCCGTCGCGGGTCAGGTCATCCAGCATTGTTTGCAGTTGGTCCGGGGTGCCGGGGTAAAAGGTGCCTGCCACGGCGGGTGGCCGCCGGCTGGTGCTGCCTGCCGTTTGTGGTCCGTTGCGGACGAGGATTTGTTTTTCGGTCGACTGGCAAGCCGCGCTGAAGACCGCCGTGTTGGGCACGCGGTTCGCCTGGGCGGCTTGGGCCGTCTGTTCCAGCAATTTTTGGCTGTCCAGCTGGGGATGGAATTGCCAGGCCAGCCAGTCGCCGGCCTGCACGATCAGGGCACGGCGGTCCGGAACCGCACCGCGGAGATCGGAGTCGTCGACCGGGCCGTGCATGGCGGGATCCGTGAGGATCGTCAGCCCGATGCGGTTGTCAAGAGTCGAATCCGCCGCGCTACCCTTGACCAGCAGCCGCGCTGCCGCCTGGGTAAGTTGCAACAGGGTGGCTTGCAGAGGGATGGCCGGGCGGAGCGACAGTTGAGCGACGTGGAGGGGTTGGTCGTCGCCGTGGGGGTACATGGTAATTGCCGCTCCATGGACCATCCCGTCGGGGCAGTCGGGCAGGTAATAGCTGGGCGTTGCGCCGCGCTGGTGAGCTGCGATGTTGCGCCGACAATGTTCTCGCAACTGCCCCAGCTGCTGGTCGTCGATCGGCGGGGCTGGCGGTTGAGGAAAACTCGCCAGCAGGGGTGTGGAAAACGGGCCCTCGATCAAGCAGGTTTCAAACGTCAAAAGTTCCGTGTCGTCTTCGGTCCAGGCAGTCGGTGGCAAGCCCGCTTTGCGGCACACTTGCTCCAGAAACTGCTGGGCCGACAATTGGTGTTCGCTGGCCACATTGGGCAACAGCAGGCCGGCCGCCTTTCCTTGCCGGATTTGCAGGCCGTGCCGTCCGATTTCGACTTGGGACCCGCGGGCCGTGCCGCGGGCGGCGACCTTCCGAAACCCGTACAGCAACGATACGTCCAGATCCAAAAAAGGGAGCTCCGTGCTGGATACCGGCGGCAGCCGGACGTCCTCCCGCGCGGTGCGATTCGCCGACTTTTGCACAGCCTCCTGCAGCGGCATCTCGCCCCCCAGCACGCCACAGCACCCCCGGAGGCGTCCTTGTCGTTTGAGCGTCACGAAGGCCCCCGTCACGGGCAGGTCGGCCGAATCCCCCAGTTCGGGCGCGGCGGTAGCCGCTTCGCGCTGGTAAACCGCTCGGGCGACCTGGAAGCAAGCGGCCTGGTGGATTTTCTGCCGCTGTTGGTCGTTTAGCGCCGGCCGGCTGGTGGCCGTTGAAGGGACAGGGGGCCCAGCGGGCGGTTTGTTTTCGGGGGGGGTAGCCATTGCGAGATTTCCTTTCGTGGTCGTTGCCCCGCGGTCGGCCTGATAGGGTTCGATGCGGACTGGCAACCGCCGCCGCCCCCAGCTGCCCGGCGCTTCGGCAAACCGACCCGGAATGGGCGTGTCACAAAACGCACAGCGATCATGGTTCAAATGGTAAGCTCCCAGTTCGTGCCAATCACGTTCGATGATCAGCTTGCCGCAATGATGGCAATAGGTGCTGTCGTGCTGGCGGTCATGCACATTGCCCACGTAGGCGTACTTGATGCCTTGTTGACCGGCGATCTGGTGAGCGACCAGCAACGTCTCGGCTGGCGTGGCGGGCCGGTCCTGCAGGCGAAAATCGGGATGAAAGGCCGTAAAGTGGACCGGCACCTGGTCGCCCAGGTTTTCCAAGACCCAATCGCACATTCGACGTAGCTCGTCCGGCGAATCGTTCGCGCGGGGAATAATCAAATTGGTGATTTCCAGCCAGACGTCGGTCTCCTCTTTCAGCCAGCGAAGGGTTTCCAGTACCGGTTGCAGGTGCGAGAGGGTCAGTTGCTGGTAAAACTGTTCGGTAAACGCCTTGAGATCCACATTGGCCGCATCCATTACCTCGAAGAAAGGCTGGCGGGCCGCGGGAGTGATATAGCCGGCGGTGACGGCCACGGTCTGGATGCCGCGGGCGTGGCAGGCGTGGGCCGTATCGATGGCGTACTCGGCCCAGATGACCGGGTCGTTGTAAGTAAAGGCAACGCTGCGGCAACCCAAGTTTGCGGCGGCCGCAGCAATGGCTTCGGGCGAGGCCTGATTGCTGAGCCGGGCGATTTCGCGCGACTTGGAGATGTCCCAGTTCTGGCAGAACTTGCAGCCCAGATTGCAGCCCGCGGTGCCGAAGGAGAGCACGGGGGTGCCGGGAAAAAAATGATTCAGCGGTTTCTTTTCGATCGGGTCGACGCAGAAGCCGGTGCTGCGGCCGTAGGTGCTGAGCACCATTTGGCCGTCGCGATTTTCGCGTACAAAGCAGAAGCCACGATCGCCCGGCTTGAGATGACATTCGCGAGGACAGAGATCGCAGACGATGCGATCGTCATCGCTGTGGGTGTGCCACCAGCCGCCCGCCTTGGCGCCGTCACCAAAGCGTTCTTGCTCAGGCGGAAGAAGTACAACACGCGACATGAACCGGTTTGCAGAAGAAGGAGTGAGGAGGAAACGGGAAAACCTCAGGCTTATTCTATGCATCCGGACCGGATGGGTCAGCGGCGGGGTCCTCGTCTTGTGGCGGCCGCTGCCGTTGGACCCGCTGCTGGAACTGCTGATAAGTAGCATTCAGCGACTCGACCACGCGGGGCACCTGCGGAGCGGCCAGGTAGACACGGGTCGAGACGGCCGGATGCGGATACATGTTGGTCAGAAAATCGAGCTTGAATTCGGACGCGCCGTGGGAGATCATCAGGCCGTTGGCGTAAGTGCCGGCCAACATTTCGTCCGGTAGTTTTAATTCGTCGTACAGCTCCTGCACGGTCGGACGCTTCTGGGATTCGTTCCGTGGCAGTTCCGGCGGCGGCCCGAACTTCTGCTGGTACATGTCCAGGTTCTTGCGCAGCGCTTCGATGACTTGCGGCAGGACGGCGTGCGGCAAAACGACGCGGGCCACAATCCTGGCCGGCGGCGAAAGATTTTGGACGAAATCCAGCACAAATTCCGTGGCCCCGGTCATCAAGATTACCCCCGTGCTGAACACCCCGGATCCAACTTTTTCCGGGACACGAGCGGAAAGGTGCTTTGCGCGGACTTGCTGGCTGTCCCCGCTGTCTTCAGGTGGTGAATCGGAGGTCGACATGGCTAATGCTAAGGTAGCTGGATTTGCTCACGATATCCAGTCCAACGGGATCCAGTCCCATGGGATCCCGTCCCACGGGCCCGTTGGCTCAACCGAAAGCGCCGGCTGCCGTCATAGTTGAAAGGACCGCTACCAGTTTATAATACGGATCGTCTCGTTGTGTACCCGCTGTGGCCGCCATGGAAAACTCCTCCCTTTGATGCCACTCTTCGCTCGACAACTGATCATCCTTGCTGGGTCATCCACGCTGCTGAACCTTTTGGCTGCGGCGGCCCCCGCAGCCACCCCGCCCGCCGGCTCGCGGCTGCGAATCGTGACCTTCAATGCCCAGTGCCTGGCAGCGCCGGATACCCGCGATACGAGGTTGCCCCGATTTCGCTGGGAGATCGCTCGTCGCCGCCACGTCGAACAGGTGGCTCATCTGGTGGAGGTGCTGGAACCGGATGTCCTGGCGCTGCAGGAGGTCACTTCCCAGCCGGCCATCGACCTGTTGCTGCAGGTGCTGGCCGCCAAAGGGCTGGACCGCTACGCCGGTTATCATGCCGAATCGCAAGACAAATTTGCCGGCTTCGACATTGCTTTCGTTTCCCGATTTAAACCGGACTTGGTTGGCGGGCAACCGCTGCGAATGCTGTCTTCTCCCTCTGGCGACACAACCTGGCGGGAAAGTTTTTCTTTTACTGACGAAAATGGGCGCGAGGTCCGGCGGGATACGGCACTCACAAGGCATGCTCTGTTTTACTTCGACGTGCACGGGTTAAAACTGGGGTTGTTGGGCCTGCATCTAAAGGCTGATCCCAGCGACGCTTACTCCAACGCGCGGAGGACCGCCGAAGCGCGCATCGCGCAACGGATTATCCAGCAGGAGATCGTCGCTCGTGGATACAAGCCAATTGTTCTGGGCGACCTGAATGACTATGATCCAGACGTGCCTGACCGTGATTCGAGGCGGAGTACGAAAACAAATGTGCTGAAACTTTTGAAAGATTATGACCCGGGCCAGGTGGGGGACGAGCTGGTGAATGCGGCCGAGCGTATTGTCCGCGTTGCAGACCGCTTTACCTCTCACTGGGACATCAACGAAAATTCCACTTCCGACGATGGCGACGTGTTCACGATGATTGATCACATCCTGCTCCACCAATCATTAGCCCCCAAGATCCGCAGGACGTTCGTCTGCCGGTTGAGTGACCTGAAAACGTCCGATCACTGGCCCGTGGTTGTCGATTTGAAGCTGCCCTAAGCGGTGGCGGCACTGTGCCATGTCCGATTCGATCGCCCACTATATTGATCATGCGGTGCTGCATCCCACGCAAACGGAAGAGGATGTGCAAGCGGCCTGTCGGCTGGGTGCGGAATTGGAGGTTGCCAGCCTGTGCGTCAAACCGTACCTGGTGCCGCTGACTGCCGATTTACTGTCGGGCACTGCGGTGAAGGTGTCGACGGTGGTCAGCTTTCCACACGGTGCCTGCACGACCGCGCAAAAAGTGGCCGAGACCCACGATGCTTGTCGAGCGGGGGCGGTCGAACTGGATATGGTCGTCAACCTTGGGAAGGTCTTTGCCGGTCAGTGGGACTACGTGCGGGACGAGATCGCGGCGGTCGTCGCGGCGGCCGACCAGCATGGGGCGATTGTGAAGGTGATCCTGGAAACAGGATTGCTGGCGGACGATCGGCAGAAAGTCGAGCTTTGTCGCTGCTGCGAAACCGCCGGGGCGGCGTTCGTCAAGACGTCCACCGGTTTTGCTTACCTGCAGCAGCCGGATGGCACGGTCGTGGCCACGGGCGCCACGTTGGAGGACGTCGCCCTCATGCGGGCCAGCTGCTCGGCCAAGGTCGCCATCAAGGCCTCAGGCGGAATCCGCACCCTCCAAGCCGCTCGACAATTTATCCAACGAGGCGCCACCCGCCTGGGTACCAGTTCCACCAAAGCCCTTGTCGAACAAGAACGCGGAATATTGTCGGCGACGGCCGACCTGGGAAACGACTAACTTCCTGACCTGCCACACTCCCTTACCATGCTTGAACTTTACGACCAGATCCAAGCGGCTACGGCCTTCATCCGCTCGAAATGGCCCCACCCCCCCCGCGTGGGCATCATCCTGGGTACCGGCTTGGGCAGCCTCGCCGACCAGATCGATTTGGAGGCGGCGATCGAGTACGAAGACATCCCTCATTTTCCCCGTGCGACAGCGGCCAGCCATCGGGGGCGCCTCGTCTGCGGCTCGTTGCAAGGCCTGCGGGTCATGGCCATGGAGGGCCGGGTGCACGCCTATGAAGGTTATCCGTTGCAGCGGATCACGCTGCCGGTGCGGGTCATCAAGGAAATGGGCGCTCAACTGCTGATTATTTCCAATGCCGTCGGCGGCCTGAACCCAAACTACCATGCAGGCGACATCATGGTGATCGAGGACCATATCAACCTGATGAACGACAATCCACTGATCGGCATCAATGACGATCGCCTGGGTCCGCGGTTTCCCGATATGGCCGCGCCGTACGACCAGCCGCTGGTCGACGTGGCCCTGGAGGTTGCTCGCCGCGAAAACTTTGTCGCTCACCAAGGCATCCTCGTCGCGGTCACCGGCCCCAACCTGGAGACCCGCGCCGAATATCGCTTTCTGCGCCTGATCGGCGCCGACGCGGTCGGCATGTCGACGGTTCCCGAAGTGATTACCGCAGCCCACTGCAGCCTGCGAACGGTCGGGTTGTCGATCGTCACCGATATGTGCCTGCCTGACGCCCTGGAGGCGGTGGATATTGACCGCATCATCGCCACTGCCAACGCCGCCGAACCGAAACTGCGCGCGATCGTGTTGGGTTTGCTGGACCACGTGCGGAAGAACGAATGAGTCCAACGTGGAGCGCGGGAGGAGAGTGGGGAGCGGGGGACGGGTGAATGACCGGCCGTGAGACCTCTCAGCTCCGACCCTCCCCCCGCGCGCCCCACCAACCGCCATCGGCTTCGGGTCCATCGCTTTTGCCTGCCCAGATCGAAGAGTCCGCGTCATTTATTCAAGCGCGGTGGTCCAGGCCGCCGCGGGTGGGCATCATCCTCGGTAGCGGACTGGCGCGGCTGGCGGATGGCATGACCGACGCGGTGTACATGCCATACAAGGAGATACCCCATTTTCTCACAGCGACCGCGGTCGGTCACCAAGGGCGCCTGGTTTGCGGCTGTCTGGCCGGAGTCCCTGTGGTCGTCATGCAGGGACGCCTCCATGCCTATGAAGGCCATCCGGCCGAACGGATCGCTTTCCCCGTCCGCGTGATGAAACTGCTGGGAATTGAATTATTGATCGTCTCCAACGCCAGCGGGGGATTAAATCCGAATTTCCGGTCCGGTGACGTGATGGTTATCGAGGACCACCTGAACTTGATGGGCGTCAACCCTTTGATCGGTATCCATGACGATCGGCTTGGCCCCCCTTTTCCCGACATGTCGGCAGCGTACGATCAGGACTTACGCGACCGCGCCATGCAGATCGCGCGACGTGAAAACTTCACCGCCCACGTTGGCGTTTACGCCGCCATGCGGGGCCCCAACTTCGAGACTCGGGCCGAATATCGATTTTTGCGGCGGATGGGGGCCGACGTGGTTGGCATGTCGACCGTACCAGAAGTGATCGTGGCCGCTCACGCCGGTTTACCCGTGCTGGCCCTTTCGGTTGTGGCCAACCTCTGCCGCCCCGACGCCCCTGAGAAAACCAGTGGCGAGCAGGTTGTGGCCGTTGTGGAAGCAGCCGCGCCCAAACTAAAGGCGATTGTGTTGGGTGTCCTGGAGACTATGGGCTAGTGGTTCGGCCGACGTCGGTGGGTGCCCGTGTCGAACAATTTTCGTAAAGGCTGCGGAACCTATGGGGAAAATTGTTCTACAATGGGTTGCTCCCCATTGACCGATCACTGATCAGCGACCTTGACCTATGCTGCCTGCGGAGATCATTGCCAAGAAACGGGATGGCCAGTCCTTGACGGCTGAGGAAATCCGCGGGTTCATCCGCGGTTTTTCCGAGGGCTCGATCCCCGACTATCAAATGGCGGCCCTGGCGATGGCGATTTGCATTCGCGGCATGTCGCCGGACGAGACCGCCGTGCTGACCGCCGAGATGCTCTCTAGCGGGTCGAGTCTGGAGCGGTTTGACGACCCGCGGCCGCGGGTCGACAAACATTCCACCGGTGGCCTCGGCGATAAGGTCTCGCTGGTGCTCGCCCCCCTGCTGGCCTGCTGTGACCTGCTGGTGCCCATGATTTCCGGAAGGGGGCTGGGCGCGACGGGCGGGACGCTGGACAAGCTGGAGTCGATCCCTGGCTTTCGGACCGATTTGTCCAGCGACGAGATTCGGACCGTGACCCGTCAGGTTGGCTGCGTCATCACGGGCACAACGGCCGAGCTGGCCCCGGCCGACAAAAAATTGTACGCCTTACGCGATGTGACGGCGACCATCGAGTCGGTACCGCTGATCACGTCCAGTATTATGAGCAAGAAACTTGCTGAGAACCTGGATGCCTTGGCGCTGGATGTAAAATTTGGCCAGGCCAGCTTCATGAAGACGCGGGGCGAAGCCCGCCAGCTGGCCCGCCAGCTGATCCATGTAGGGACCAGCATGAACTTGCCAACCACCGCGCTGCTGACCGACATGAACCAGCCCCTGGGGCAGATGATTGGCAATGCCGTCGAGGTTGACGAGGCGGTGGCGACCTTGGAAGGTGACGGTCCGGCGGATCTGGTGGAACTGGTCTTGGCGCTGGGAGCCGAGCTGCTGGTCGGCGTGGGTAAGGAGCCGAACCGAGAAGAGGCGCTCAAACAACTGCGGGGCCATTTGGGATCGGGTCGAGCCCGGCAGAAGTTTGACCAGCTGGTACGGGCGCAAGGTGGAGATCCCGACGCGCCCCGCCCGGTGGCCACGGCCACCGACTGGCTCGCCGCAGAGCCTGGCTACGTGACTTCCATCGCAGCAGAACAGCTGGGCTGGCTGATCATCGAACTGGGAGGTGGCCGCCAAGTGATGACCGACAAAATTCGTCATGACGTGGGCGTTCAGCTGCTGGTCCGCGTGGGCGACCAAGTTTTCCAGGGGCAGCCGTTGTTGCGCCTCTTCGCCGATCCGGATGATCTGACAAGGGTGCAGCCAGGGCTTGAACGGATGGTCCAGATCGGCGAGAAACCGGTGCAGGTAGAAAAACTGATTCACCAGAGGCTGGCAAATGACGAGCCAGGGGAAGATGAGCCAGGGGAAACTGACGGTTGAGCGGCGGGAGGCGTTAAGCCAGGCCGCCGTGGACGCGCGACGGGCCGCGTACGCACCCTATTCCAACTACCCGGTCGGGGCCGCTCTGCTGACGGACTCCGGCGAGATATTTAAAGGCTGCAATGTGGAAAACGGGTCGCTGGGCCTGACGATCTGTGCCGAACGGGTGGCAGCCGCCGCTGCGGTCACCGCCGGCCAGCGGCAGTTTCTGGCCCTGGCCGTGGCCGCTGCCGGCGGAGCAACCCCCTGCGGTGGCTGCCGGCAGTTTCTGGCCGAATTCAGCCCAGAATTGCCGGTCCTGTTGGTCGACGTCCAGCAAAAAAACGCGGTGCGGGAGGTCCGGCTGAGCGACCTGTTGCCCCAACCCTATGGGTTGCAGCGGGGTTGAGCGAAGAGTGCGTGGAGGGAAGGTAGTGAGTGGCATTTTGCAGGGGGGGGCACGTCGCGGCGTGGTCGCGGTGATTGAACGTGACGGTTGTCTGCTGGTCATTCGCCGGTCCCAGCACGTGGTTGCGCCCGGTGCGCTCTGTTTTCCCGGCGGCGCGATCCAGCCTGGCGAATCGGAACCGGTCGCCCTGATCCGTGAATTGGACGAAGAATTGGGAGTAGCAATCCAGCCGTTGCGGCAGATCTGGCAGAGCGTGACGGACTGGAACGTGCAAATTTCCTGGTGGCACGCGCATCTACCGCCAGCGGAAGAGCTGCACCCGTGCCAGGCGGAGGTGGCGGCCGTGTACTGGATGACGATCGACGATTTACACGATCACGCAGATTTACTGTCAAGCAACCTCGACTTTCTTCAGGGTGTTCGCTCTGGTCAGATCGTGCTGACGTAGTCCCTTAGCGCAGATCGCTTTCTTCCAGAGCGGCGAGGTAGGGCAGGTTGCGGTATTCGTCTTGGTAGTCCAGCCCGTAGCCGACGACGAACTGGTCGGGGATTTCAAAACCGACGAAATCGGGTTCCATGTCGACCTCCTGGCGGCCCTTTTTACGCAGCAGGACGAGTGACTTGATTGAGCGCGGATTCAGGTCCTGCATCCGCTGGATGACCTGATGCAGCGTGTGCCCCGTGTCGAATATGTCGTCGACCAGGAGGACATCACGGTCGGTGATGTCCGGCATCAACTCGTCGTAGATCGTCAGCTCGCCGCGTAGCGTGGTGGCGCCATGATAACTGCGAGCCTGCAGGACGCCGACCCGCAGCGGCATCTCGATCAGCCGGATCAGATCTGCCAACAGAATCACACTGCCGGTCAGGATGCCGATGGTCGTCAGTGGCTGGTTCTGGTAGTGGGCGTTGATCTGGGCGGCGATCCGCCGCACACCGGCATGCAGTTCGTCTGCGGTCAGTACGGTTTTCATCAGCTTCGCGGGTTTCGTTTGGGGAAGTGGATCGTTGATGGGGTGGGTCCTTCAGACGAGCACGCCGGCGACACAGGCGGTCATGAAGGCGGCCAGGGTGCCGCCGATCATGGCCCGCAAGCCTAGCCGAGCCAGGTCGCCCCGCCGCTGGGGGGCGATGACGCCAATGCCCCCCAACTGGATTCCGATCGAGCCGAAATTGGCAAAGCCGCACAGGGCGTAGGTAAGGATGCGCACCGACCGTTCGCTCAGCGGGCTGGCCGCACCCGTATCGATCCAGCGGCTCAGTTTGTCATAAGCAATAAATTCGTTGGCGACCATCTTGATCCCCAACAGCTCGCCTGCCAAAAAACACTCATTTTTCGGAATCCCCATGATCCAGGCCAGCGGCCAGAAGAGGTAGCTCAACCCTCGTTCCAAGGACCACTCCCACTGTTGCCCCCAGAGGGAATTGATATAGCCGCCCATGGCCCCCAGCGCGGTGTTGAACAGGGCGATGAAAGCGAGAAAGGCGATCAACATGGCGCCGACGTTCAGTGCCAGTTTTAGCCCGTCGGCAGCCCCCTTGGCCGCGGCCTCGATCAGGTTCGCGTCCTTTTCTTCCACCTCCAGCTCGACATGGCCCATCGTCATCGAGTGCTCAGTTTCCGGCTGCATGACTTTGGCGATCAGCAGGGCGGCGGGGGCCGAGATAAAGGATGCCGTGACGAGGTGACCTGCCGGGATGCCCATCTGCACGTAGGCGGCCAGGACGCCTCCGGCAATCGTGGCAAATCCCCCCACCATCACCGCGTTCAATTCGGACATCGTCATGCGACCTACATAGGGGCGTATCGCCAGCGGGGCTTCGGTCTGCCCCACAAAAATATTCGCGGCGGCCGAAAGGCTCTCCGCACCGCTCGTCCCCAACGTCCGTTGCATGATCCAGGCAAAAAATGCCACCACCCGCTGCATGACACCCAGATAATAGAGGACGGTCATCAGTGCCGAAAAAAAGATGATTGTCGGCAGGACGCCAAACGCAAACGAGGTCAGCAGCTGCCGAGTGCGCGGAAAGTTTTTTTCACGAAACGCTTCCACCTCTGTCGCGATCGCGTAGGACACTTCTTTTTCCCACGAAGCATCGTCTAAATCAAACTCCCGTGTGGCGTCTCCTACCGTGATCTGCACGGTGCCTTCGCGACCTTTCAGGCGAGCGACGACGTCGCGGATCGGCTTGTCCAGGTTGTCGCGAATTCCCCGAAAATCGCATTTTACGCCATCCAACAATACGGGCACTTCGATCTCGGCGTTGGCCTCGAACATGAAAAGCGACCCCGCATCCGCGCTGCGGATTACCGTCGTAAAGAAATCCCCAATCCCTTTGAAGATCACCGCGCCGGGGGTCGTCTTGAGGATCAAGACTGCAAAGAAAAACTGCAACAGCAGCCCGCCGATGATGACGCGGAACTGAATTTTTCGCTTGTGCGAACTCATCAGCCACGCCAGGCCAATCATCACGAACAGGCCGCAAAAGCTGATCAGGCGTTCCATGGGGGCGAAGGGTGCGGTGTGAGTACGGAGTCGTGCGTCCTGCGCGTTCGGCAACTCAGGGGAACTTACGGACGATCGATCACGTCGCGGATGAAGGCGACTTCGGGTTTGTTGCCACCGGAGACCTCGCGGATCTGCAGATGTTCGGCCACGTAGCGTTGCGGTTTGCGCAGTTCCGGTACGCGGAAGTTGTCCCCCTTTTGCAGAATGGGGCGAAATTCAGGAATGCTGCCAAAGGCCCGCGCGCCGGCCGCTTGGCAGGGAAACCAGGTTCCCTGGCCGTTTTTGTCCTTCAGGTAAAACTCCGGATAGCAGTGGCCCGGTACCCAGACGGTTCGAGCGGGTATGTTTTGGACGCGGCACAGAGCGATAAACAGTGACGACAGTTCCTCGCAGTCCCCCTTGCCGTCGCGCAGGGCGGCGTAGGCTCCTTTGATCGGTCCCCGTTCGTATTTCACATGCTGCCGCACCCAGTCGTAGATCGCTTCGACTTTCTGCCAGTCCCCGTCCACGTCGGCGACCGCCTCCCGCGCCGCTTTGCGAATCTGGCTGCGTTGGGTCTCAATGTAGGGGCTGGCGTTGAGGAACGGTCGCACTTCCCGACTGGGCCGCGAGGGAATCGAATAGTCGTCGGTATTCTGCGGCGCCAAGATCGCTCGACGAGTCACCTCGTACACCACGACCGCCCGCGCCGTTTCCGTCGGGCCCAGCTGGGGGATCTGGACGACCATCCGACGAACCGTGGGACCCAGTTCTTCGATCCGGATGCTGCCGACTTGGGGCGAGGCTTGCTGGTCGACCTCGACCACCGTCTGTTCCGGCCAGGGTCGGGGTACCGGCGTCATCGCGGTCAGATCGATCAGAGGGCTGCCAGTGGCCTTGATGACCACGCCCACTTTCAGCCGCCGGGTCTGGGGTGGGCCGAGCCGCGCGGAGTGGCTGGCCGCCTCGTCCAGAAATTGCGCGGCGGCGCTACTGACGGCCAACGACAGGATTAACAAGCAAAAGACTGCGCGCACCGGAACGTCTCAAGAGCCTGAACGGGAAAACCGGGCAAACAGATCACCCCCGCCGGGCAAACGGATCACCCCTGCGTACCATCCTACCGGATAGCAAGTCGCTTTGACATGCGATTTTCGCTGCGAAAGGCGTGCGGAGCATCGGTTGGCTCGTCGGTCGAGGTCCCCGCCCTCCCGAGAATCCGCTCACCAGCTGACCAGCTGTCGAAAGGCAGACCGCCCGCTGCTCGCTGGCCGAACCGCGACGCCCGCGGCCGGGCCCGTGGAAAATTGTCAGCAGCTTGTTAGTTGCCGGGTGCTGGAGCCAGCGTGGGGGGGGCAGTGCTTCCTGCCGGCAGGCCGCCACGAACGGGGGGGCCGACAACCGTGCCACCGATCATGCCGCCGGAAACATATCCATCCCCGATCATGGTCGCCCCGGAACCGCAAGGGCCACATGGCGAACAACTCGATCCGCACCCCGGCCCGCTCCAGCCCATCCAAGGGCCACAGCAGCCCCTGCCCCAGCCGCAGCCAGACATAGCCAGTGGCAGAATCGCCAAAGTCATCAGCACGATAAGCTTTTTCATAGCCGAAATCTCCGCTATTGCAGTTTGCTTGACTCCGGCGAAACACGAGTCCAGACAACTCTACACCACGGCTGATGATGTGCAAATAAAACACATGTTTTTTATTTTCAACGGCTTCTGGTATGCTTGCGTCGCTCGAGCATCAGGAATCATTGTTACAATCGATGCAAACAGAACGCGATCGGGATCTCGCGGTGCGCAGGTTCAAAGGTGCGAAAGGGTTGAATTCAGGGAAGGTGGCTCGGGGGGTGGATCCGTCGCCCCCCGGCCGACTTCCCTTCGCAAGCCGTTGGTCCGCCGTGCTGCTGGTTTTCCTGGTCGGTCTCCTCTGGTCCGCCAGGGCTACCCTGGCGGATGGCCCTGGGTTCGAGCGGTCGGCGGATGAATTGTGGCTGGTCGATTGCCGTGCGCTGACCACCGTCCGCTCGGCGGCGGAACATATCGATCAGCGTTTCCGCACGTGGAGGTTCGCACGGGGCCAGGAGAAGTGGCAGGCAGTTCCTGAGCGAGACTACCTGCAGGCCGTGCAGATGGTCATGCCGACGTGCGTCTGGGTCCATGGCGACCGGGTGGATTGCGATCGGGCCTTCCAGATCGGCCGCGAGGTCTACCAACAGCTGGTAGGGGAGCAGGAAGACCTGCCACCGCTGCGATTTGTGATCTGGTCCTGGCCCACCACGCACCAACTGCGGGGCCGGCCGTTGAAGGATGCCCGCATGAAGGCCGCGCGGGCGGACGCCGCCGGCTACAGTTTGGGCTGGATGCTGAACCAGTTCCCGCCTGCCTCACCGGTTAGCCTGCTCGGTTTCAGTTTTGGCGCGCGAGTGGTCACCGGCGCGGTGCATGTGACCGCCGGGGGCCAGCTGGCCGGATACGAAATTCCCGGGCAGGACGATCGGCGGGCGACCGGTTACCAGGTGGTACTGATCGCGGCCGCCATGGGGAATAACTGGCTGGAGGCGGGGCGCAAATACGACCAGGCGTGTGCGCGAATCGATCGGTTACTGTTGCTTAATAATTGTCAGGACTGGGTGCTGAAGCGATATCACTTGCTGAAATGCGGTAACGGCTGCGAGGCGCTGGGCTATACGGGACTTGGCGCACCCGATTCCCTGGCCGATCACCGCGCCAGGATTTCCCAGGTGAACGCCGGTCCTTACATTGGCAAACAGCACCGTTGGGGACCTTACATCTACAGCGCGCCGCTGATGGGGAAAATGCGAGCCACCTTGCTTGGGCAATCGCCGGCACCTGTGGAGCTCCCGATGCACCAGCTGCCGACAGCGGCCGGTTCCCGGCCGCCGGGGAACGAAGTCACCGCTGTGCGCCCCACAGACGATTCGCCATAATGGGCGCGTGGATGAACCTCAGGCATATTTGACCGGCCGCTACGTTCCGCTCGGCCAGGCCACGATCGCCGTGAACGATACCGGATTCGTCCTGGGCGCGGCGGTGACCGAACAGCTGCGTACGTTTCAAGGCCGCTTGTTTCACCTGGAGGACCATCTGCGGCGTCTGCAACATTCGCTGGAGATTACGGGCATCCAGCCGGCGGAGACGATTCCGCAGATGGGGGAGATTGCCGAACATCTGGTGCAGACCAATTTTTCGTTGGTCGACCCGGCGGACGACTTGGGTTTGTCGATTTTTGTGACGCCGGGGCCCTATGCGACGCTGAACGAAGGCAGCGGTGGACCGGTATCTTTGGGGATGCACACGTATCGGCTGCCTTTTGGTTTATGGGCGGATCGATATCACACCGGCCAGGCTTTGATGGTGACGGATATCTTGCAAACGCCTTCTTCGTGCTGGCCGCCTGAACTGAAATGTCGTAGTCGCATGCATTATTTTCTGGCGGATCGCGCTGCGGCGGCTGCCGATCCGGGCGCTCGAGCGATCCTCTGCGACACCAGCGGGCACGTGCTGGAGGCGACGACTGCCAACCTGATGGCCTACTACGAAAAGGAAGGCTTCGTGACTCCGCCCCACGATCAAGTCTTACCCGGCATCAGCTGGTCCTCCCTGTTACAGATTGCCGATTCGCTGGGACTCTCTTTCCATGAACGGCCCTTGCTGCCGGCAGACGTGGCTGCGGCTGACGAAGTGATGTTAAGCAGCACGCCGTTTTGTCTGCTGCCGGTGACGCGCTGGAATCGAGCGGCGATTGGTGACGGGCAGCCGGGCCCCGTCTTTCGACGCTTGATCGCAGCCTGGTCCGATTTGGTCGGTGTGGACATCATGGGACAGGCGCGGCAGTTTGCCCGGCGTTAGGCGGGCCAAGAATGGCCCCCCGAGTTACGCCCGTGGTGAAAAGAATCGGTCGCCCAGTACCCAGGTGGCCGGTCACGGCGCGAGGGCCAGTTCCTTCAGGGCGTCCAGAGTGGCCAGGAGGTCGTCGCGCGACAGATCCTGCCAACCTTCGCTCTTTTGACGCAAGATCGCCAGTTTGAAAGAGTCAAAGGCAGCTGCAAGATCGTGGGGTAGTTCGGCCAGCTGAGCGAACGGTTGGACACGCGGGCCCGTTGCCGTGGCGGACGCTGCATCCACAGGCGAAAGTTCGCGCGCCGCCGACTGTTCGCCAAAGTCCGGCTCAAAGCTTTCCTCGCTGCCTGGGTCGCGGACCGTTCCCGTCCTGCCGGCGACGGTGCCACGTTCAGCGGCGGAGAAGTCGAGCACGATATCTTCATCGAAGTCGGCTGGGACAATGTCCTGTTGCCGCGGCTGCAGCTCGGGCGGACTGCCCAACGTCTCCCACCGCCGGTTGCGCATCTGAGCGACGGTCCAGCCGTTCTGGACCGCGCCTTCCAGCCACATTTCGGCGTCGGGCCAGTCGACAGCGCCCAGGAAGTGGCTCCAAAACAGGCCCTCGTATTCCGGCCAGACCTGACCAAAGCGATGGTAGACGCGGCGCAGCCGGCCGACATGTTGAGCGCTCACGCCACCCACACGGCGGCTCCACGCTTCGTCCGAATATTCGCTGGCCTCCGCGCCAGAATCTTCCAACTGCTTGCGCCACTGGCAGATGATCTTCCCCTTCTCCCAGTTCGTCGTGCTGATTAACCGGTCCCACTGCGCGACAAAGGCTTCCGTGGTGGCCGCGACCGGTAACCCGCCGGCCTGGGACCGCCCTTTCTTCCCTGTGGTTTTGCTCATCGTTCCCTCGTTCTCTCCTCTTCCTGCTCGCGATTTGGACACCTTGCTGCTCACACCTAGTTTACCGCCTGGCCGCCGCCTGGGGTCCAGCCAGGTTGGGCCAGGTCGGCCGGCGAACGGGTCCCCCGCTCCCCACAAGCGGACAATGCCCTTGGCTGGGAATCCGGACCGGGGCGAGTGCGGCGTGGATAAGTTGTCGACGATTGTCGACGGCTTAGGAGCTGCCGGCGGTCTCAGCCGCCTCGAAACCGCACGTTTTGTGTGTGCCGTCGCAGAAGGGACGGTTTTGCGACGCACCGCAGCGGCACAAGGCAATCGCCGGCTTGTCCGCGGCAATGGGGAACGTGTTGCCTTCATGATCCACGACGGTGACCGGGCCTTCCACGACAAACGGTCCATTTTGGCGACAACGGATCGTGACATGCGACATGATTTTTTCTCCGGGGGGCCTGGCCGTGCTGGGTTCCCAGGCCCTGGCCAGCGGCCTGGCCGGGTCCTGGGAAACGGATCGGCGCACAGTTTACCCCAGGCAGCTGATCGACGTAAGGGTACGAAGCCGCGTTCCCGCGGCGTGGGCGCGGAACCCGCCACGCAATCATCCGCAGCCGGGGGGGTGGGTTACTTTTCTACGTCTGCTTCTGCAGGTTCTGCTTCTGCAGCGGCCGGTAATTCGTCGGCGAGCCCTTGCCGCGCGGTGGGTTTGTCGCCATCTTCTCGCCCAGCAGTGTTGTCCAGGCGGAAGACCAGCAGAATCTTGTACTGCCTTGCTGGCGCGAATGTTTTATCTTTGGCCAGCTGGCCAGCTGGCCGTGGGAGAGGGGCGTCAAATCTGTCGACGGCCTTCGCCTTTTTGACGGCCGGACGGAGGGTCTCATCGCCGCGCGCGGCAATATCTTGCTGTAACGGCTGTATGTCGGCACCCTTAACCGCCGGGTGACGGGCAGTGGCGGACAGGCCGCGGCGCTGGATGTCACCTCGATCACGCTCGACGTGCACCCTCCCGGCCTGCCGGGTGGACTGACTCCCTTGGTTTTTCCTCCACGATTCCTCTTCACCGTCCTCTTCACCGCCGGACGCGGCGCCGTCCCTTTCCCCGTCGGCGAACTGCTCGTCGGCCGCGGCCGCGGGTGGGATGCGGTGGTCCGAGTCCGGTGGAGCGGTTACTTGGGGGGCGCTTTTTCGTTGCCCAAATGCCGGGGCGGACTTCGGCGGTGTGCCGTCGTCGGTCGGTGCGGCCGCGGCCTCTTCCAGCTCGTCTATTTCGGTTTTCTTTTCCCAGACTAACGGTCCGCCCTCACCGGCGGCCGCAGCTGCTTCCTTGTACCGGCTTTTGACCTGGGCCGCGGCTTGCGGGTCGGCCTCAGCCAGTTGGTCCGCCAAATCGAGCCCGGCATCCTGCCCCGCACGGGCCGGAAGGTTGGCCAGCATCCTGTCGAGCCGCCGGTTGGGGGTGGAGATGAATTGGATGGTTGCCGGTAGGGTCTNNTCCATTTCGTAGACAATCTCCACAGCATCCGATACTCGCCCGCTTTCTGCACGCTTCACGCCGGCCACCTGAGCGCCGCTTTTTTGGAGATAAAATTCCACAGCCAGCTGGCTTGACTCGTTGGCAGGCACTCTTTTCGCTTTGAAGTGGCGGCGGACGAAGGCATCGACATCGGCTGGGCTGGCTTGTCCGGTTGAGCGAAACAAGGCAATGCCATCGTGGTCGCTGGACGTGGTGGTAGCCAGGGGGGCGGCCGATTTCCGTTCCAAGAGGGATCGCGCTGGGCTGGCTGGCGGCCGGCTGGTTGGCGGTGGGCTGGCTGGGCCAGCCACCCTGCGGGCGTCCGCCAGGCTGAGCCCCGCCTTTGCGGACGGTACCGAACGGTCTGCCCAGTCCGCTGGTTTTTCAGCCTCGGTCAGCGGTTGCCCAAACGAGGGACGCGCTTCAAATTCCGCAGCGGCTGCCAGGCCTTTGGTTGGCAGCGCGGGGGTGTCGGCTGGGGTGGCGATCTGGGGGGCAAGGGCCTCCTGGGCTCTTTCCTCGCGGGGCCGCCCTGCCTGCAGGGGTATTGCCAGGTCCTCTACTTCGTGCTCGTTCTGCCGCCCTCCCTCCCGGTCGGCAACGGCCGCGCCGATTTCCAGGCGATCGGCGACCCTCGTTTCCTCTTTGGCTGTCAGCCGATCTTTTTTTTCCGTCGCGTCTACTGCTGCGGACGACCGGGCCTTATCCTCTTTGCGAGCCAGGGTGGCATCCGGCGGACGACCAGAGAAGACCATGATCAAGACGGCGGCCGCGACGGCCAGCGACGACCACAAAAGGGCTCGGCGAATCCCCCTCTCGGACGATCGATCGGATTCCTGCGGGGGAAGGGATGCGGGGGCGGACCGAAGCGGGTTCGCCTTGCCGGCGGACGGAGCGTCGGCTTTCTCAGCGATCTGCCGCAAAACGCGCTCGGAAAAATCGGCTTCCAGCCGATGGCGCGGCAACGACTTGATATCGGCGCGCAGCGCTTTTAACTCTGCCAGCAAATCACGAGCCTCACTGTTATCGGCCAGCAGTTGTTCCACCTGCTGGCGCTCAGCGGCCGTCAATTCACCGTCCAAGTAAGCACTGATCAATTCCTCAATATGCGTATCCATGGCACCTGACTATTCAGCCAACCTCTTCCTGCATCACTTTCCGCAACTCGTCCTTCAACTGCAATCGAGCGCGGTGCAGTCGGCTGCGGACGGTTCCGATCGGCAAATCCAGCATATCGGCAATCGTTTCGTACGAACAATCTTCCATTTCTCGCAATACCAATATGGTCCGATGTTCGTCGCTCAACGACGCCAAAGCCTGTTGCACTTGCGTCACTCGGTCATTTTGTTCCAGCACCGCCGTGGGTCCATCGTGAGGATCCGCCGGCTC
The DNA here is from genome assembly GCA_011772275.1 of Planctomycetales bacterium. Lineage (GTDB taxonomy): Bacteria > Planctomycetota > Planctomycetia > Pirellulales > UBA7805 > CS4-C045. The sequence goes on from WVZU01000078.1 coordinate 19,773, forward strand.
ACTACCGGTCGCTTCGCGGCTGCGTTCGATCGACACGGTTGGATTCCTCCGCCGGCGACAATGGCTGATGGCCAGGTTGATGGCGATCCGGTACAGCCAGGTATAAAACGCGCTGCTGCCGCGAAAGGTCTTTAGCTTGACAAACGCCTGCACGAATGCGTCCTGGACCACATCCCGCGCGTCTTCGGTCGATCCGGTGACCTGCACCACGGCGTGATACACGCGGTCCTGGTACCTGGTGACCAGCTGCCCGAAGGCCGTGGCCTGGCCAGCCAGCGTGGCCTCGATCAACTGGGCGTCGTCGCTCACAATCGCTCCGCTAGATAAGACGCGGCCCCACCTGAGTAAGTTCCCGCGGGCCCGGCCATCTTGCCGAAAAGCCGCCGGGGGACAGATATGGCCACATAATTACGCTTCGTCCCACGCTTGTCAAATTATTGCAGGCCAGCAGCTTACGATCGAGCGGCCCTGGCTGGCCGGCTGAGCACATAGGACCAGAGGGCGATGACGCCGAGCAGGAAGAGGATGCTGACATTCTGCGAAATGCTCATCCGCGTACCAAAAACCGGCAGCTCGTCACTGCGAATCATCTCCAGCACGAAACGCGTAATGGGGTAGAGTGTCAGCAGCAGAGCGAACACTTCGCCGTCGTGGCGGCGGCAGGGGTAGTAGGCGACCAGCAAGAAGCACAGCAAGAGGGCATTGATCGAGCTGTAGATTTGGGTGGGGTGTACCGGCGCGGTGCGGGAGGGCGGGGACCAGTTTAACAGTCTTTCCTGCCGATCGCGGGCAGTCACCAGCGTGATGACGCCGCCGGCATTGCCCGTCTGCAGACGTTGCCATACCTGTTCGACCGACGGGTTTTCCAGTTCGTCCAGCTGCACGATGCGGTCGCCGGCGGCCAGGCCGGATCGTTCCACGTCGGGCCGCACCCAGACAAGGACCGGCACCCGGCCGGCATCCTTCCCCTCCTCGCTGGTGGTGCTGGTCGCAGGGCCCACCAGAATGCCGTACCACAGGCCACGTTCCGCCTGTCGCTCGTAAGGCAGACTTCCCTGAGGAAAAGAAACGGCCCAGGGATAGTCGGTGATTCCACCAAAACAACACCCGTTGAACAGGCAGCCGATCCGTCCGAAAGCGAGTCCAAGTACGAGGCAGGGAGCCACCAGGTCGGCGACGGGCAGGAAGGACAGCCCCTGCCGGCGGACATGCCACACCATGGCCAGCGCGCCGCCGATCAGCGAACCATAGACCACCAGCCCTCCTCCGGGAATGTTGATCACCCGCAGCAGCGTACCGGCCAGGTCGAACGAGCCGTCTGGGTGCAGTTGCCGGTAAGAGGCTTGCCAATACTCGATGACGTGGAACAGACGAGCCCCCACGATGCCGG
>WVZU01000078.1:21168-27833 GCA_011772275.1 Planctomycetales bacterium
CCCCCGCCAGCACGCCCAGCAGCACCATCACTCCGTAACTGCGAATCGGCAGACCGTGATCCGGCTCGACCAACGCGGGCAAAACCAGCGCGATGGCGGCGGCGACCAGCAGGTAAACCGGCAGATTGCTCAAGGCGCCGCCCCAACCATGCCGCCGTGCCGACACGAACATTATGCCGAGGCAGAACAGCATCCAGACGGCCAAAATCAGGCCGAATCCGAAAAGTGGGATGCCGTCGACCGCTGGGGGTATGTGGAAGAGCGTGGAACGCATGGGGAAATTTCCGGCGTGTCTTGCACTACCTGCAGGACCAGCAAGTGGGTAGGGATAAGAAGAGCTACGATGCCTCCCTTTGCGGTCCGCGGGGCCGCCCCTCCCAGCCCTTTCGCATCAAGTCAGGGTGGTTGAATCATCCCGTTATCAATCAGCCGCGCTGGCCCAACCCGGACGGCCAGCAAAGCCAGCACGGGTCGGTCCATCGAGGAGACTGGTTGCAGGGTATCCGGATCGGCCAGGGCCACATAGTCAATACGCACATCGCCGGCTTGCTGGATCAATTCGCGCATACGACGCAAGACAACCTGGGGATCGCGCTGGCCCCCCGCGACCAGTTCTGCCGCCAACTGCAGGCTGCGCGAAAGGGACAGCGCCTGCTGGCGTTGTGGCGGCGACAGGTACCGGTTGCGAGAGCTTAATGCCAATCCGTCGGCATCGCGCACGGTGGGGCACATTTCCACCCGGATAGGAATATTCAAATCGGATACCATCCGCCGGATTACCAGCAGCTGCTGGTAATCCTTTTGGCCAAAAAAGGCCACATCGGCGGGGACCAGTTGAAAGAGTTTCAGCACGATTGTGGCCACCCCCTCAAAGTGTCCCGGACGGCAGCGGCCTTCCAGAGGCCGGGCCACCGCGCCCACCACCACCCGCGTATCGTAGCCAGCAGGATACATCAGCTCGACCGATGGAGCGAAGACCAGCACGTCCCGCGATACTGTTGCCAGGGCAGCCAGATCCGCCTCCAGATCGCGCGGGTATTTGCCAAAATCCTCGCCGGGGCCAAATTGTGTCGGATTGACAAAAATGGTGACCACCGTCAGATCGCACTTCGAAACGGACGCCTGGACCAGGCTTAAATGACCCTCGTGTAAAGCGCCCATGGTGGGCACCAGGCCGATTGAGCGGCCTTCACGCCGAGCGTTGAGGATCGCCAGCCGCATGGGGTCGGCCGTTTCCAGCAGCTGCGGCAATTGGGTCGAGCTATGAGACATCCCTTGAATTCTTGCAAACTGTTGAGCCGAACGGCAAGTGATACCGAGGGCCTGCTGACGGGTTCAACGCCGAATGGGCTCGAATTCCATCGCCAGCACGGCCGCCGTGATTTCCTCCACGGTCCGCTGCCAGGGAGAAATATCCAGCCGTAAGAGCGGTCCCGCATAGTGTTCTGCCGTCCAGCGCTGCAGGGATTGCTGCAGGCTGGCCAGCGTCTGGTGGTCGGGCCCATCTTCATTTTCGTGCGGCCGCGGTGGCTGGGGCTGGCCAGCAGCCCGCTGGTCTGGATCCACGGTTAACACCACCAATAGCGTGGGCTGGAGGGCTTCGTCGCGAGCCAGCTGCCAGGCCTGCCGCAATTGGGCACCCCTGGTCAAATCGGCCAACGCGTCGGCAAATGCCAGGGACTGGGGACACCAGAAGTCGCTGACCAGCCACCGCGAGGACTCTTTGGCCGAGTTGGAGGGCCTGGCGGCTTGTTGCAGCACGCCTTGGCGGCGGCGCATCAGCTCGATCGCCGCCCCTGCCGGGTCGTCGTCCCCGGGGCGAAAGAAGTCGTCTGGCTGATTTTCGGGGATCCCAGCGGCGACCCGCTGCACGTTCAGCCGCTGTTGGCCCACCAGTTGCTGAACAACCTCAGCGGCCAACCGCCTCTTGCCGGCTCCTGGCGGACCCGTGATGGCGATGTACCTGGTAGGCGTGGTGATGTGCCGCCACAATTTTTCCAGCGACCAGCCGATCAGCGGGTGGATCATTTCGCCGGCAATTTCGACGGCTGGCGCCAGGACGAAACTTCGCACCGCCATCCACGGATGGGGTACCGTCAGCTGCGAGGTGGCGATTTGCCGGTTGTCGTACAACAACAAGTCAAGATCGATCGAACGAGAAGCCCAGCGCGTACGGCGGTGGCGGCCCAGGCGGTTTTCTACCGCAAGCAGCTGCTGGTGCAGTGCCTCCGGCTCCAGCGAAGTCTCCAGCCGGATGACGGCGTTTAAAAACGCCTCCTGCCCGACCGGACCCCCCACGGCGGGCGTTTCGTAGAAATGGCTCCGCCGCAAAACGTCGATCTGCGGATGCCCAGCCAGTTGGTCGATCGCCTCGCCAAGTGTCAGACGGCGGTCGCCAAGATTGGAACCCAGGCCGACGAGACAGGTAGACATGGCGCCGGGTGCGTCCCTTCCGCAGGCGGCAAAGTGCCCGACGCCAAGCGTCAAAGTCCCGCGGCACGGGCGCTGATTTTAAATCGAGCCATTATTTGCAAAGTATGGGGGGGCATCCGAGCCACAGCAAAGCCGCCGACTTCTCCGTATACCGTCGCTCCCCATGAGTTTGGCGTCTCAATCCGTCGAGCGCAAAACAAGATTTGCAAAATAAAAATGTTACGAGCATACCCGGCAAGGGTAAACGGTCCTGGCAGGCCGGGACTGTCCACCGGTCGCGCGATCTCGTGTCAACTTGTCACCAGTCGCGAGCGGTATGTCGCTCGCGATACTAATGATTTGCTATTCCAGAACACCCTCAAGTATCTAGAAAGCTCCGCGTGGCAAGAACAGCCTGCTGATCCACCCATCGAACGCAAACAGCGAAGTCTGACGTAGACGCCCCATCGTGGTTTGTCGTGCGGTCACCACGGCTGATATGTCTTGCAAGGTAGAAAAACCCGAAGTCTTTCGCTACGCGAAGTTCCACCAGAAACGCATGGCGACATTTTCCGCCTTGAAAAATAAAAGTCAACCGACCCTCGACAAAAAAATTTAGAAAAATTTATTCGCGCCAGATGCAGGTCGGCACTTGACACATCCACATATCGACCCGCGATGAACTTCTCGCAAAAGTCGCCCGTGCTCTGCAGGAAAAGGGTGCTTTTCGGTGCATTATGCGGGCGAAAGGGGGGATCGCGGGGGGTGGGGGGGAAACAAGAGCCACCATGAAAGGNNGGGGGATCGCGGGGGGTGGGGGGAACACGAGCCACCGCGCAAGGACCGTCAGTTTAGCCTGCGCTGATTGAGGGCAGGCAGTTGTTGACGTACTTGCCGCAAGCGTTGTAAATCGATTTTCGCCAGGATCACCGCTTCGTCGTCGGCCGCACGGGCCAGGATCTCTCCCCAGGGGTCGACGATCAGGGAATTCCCGTAAGTTTCCAGGTCCGGCGGATGACGTCCACACTGGTTGGCCCCAATCACGTACGCCTGGTTTTCGATCGCCCGCGCTCGGATTAATACTTCCCAGTGAGCGCGCCCGGTGACCCTGGTGAAAGCGGACGGCACAAAAAAGATCTCTCCCTGCTGGTCGGCCAGTCGGCGATAGAGTTCGGGAAATCGCAGGTCGTAACAAATCGAGAGGCCGAAGTTGCCCAGCGGGGTCGCAGCGGTGGTGACGGCATCGCCTGCTTGAATCCATCGCGATTCGTCGACGGTCACGCGACCCGGTAAATGGACGTCGAACAGGTGAATTTTGCGGTAGCGAGCTATCAGCTGGCCGTCGGGCCCAAACAAAAGCGACGTGTTGTAGGCGCGGCCGACTGCTTCGGACTGCTCGGCAATCGTGCCGGCCAAAAGGGTGATTTTCAGTCGAGCGGCCAACTGGCCCATCGCATCGGAAGTGGGGCCCGGTATCGATTCGGCGGCGGAGACGAGGCGTGAAAATCGCCCCAGCCCATTGAACAGCTCAGGCAGCACGACCAGTTGCGCGCCCTTTTCGGCCGCTTGTTCGACCAGGCCAGTGGCCCGCCGCAGACAAGCCCGTTTGTCTTCACCGGAATTCAACTGCACCGCGGCTGCCAGGTATTCCGCAGACATCCTCCTATTCTACTGGCTGCTGCCGGCGTGGGGGAAGCGAAACGGCAGCCAGGGACTTATCCCTATTTCGCAAGACGGAAAATGCGCCATTTTCGCGACTGCCGAGCACCCTCCGCCCGCTTTAAGCTCGCATGTCGCCACCTACGCATCCCGGGCTGTCCTGCCGAACGGACGTGGCCTCGAACCCGGTCCGGCCCGTGTCAAACGGTTCGGTTTGAGGACATCCCGATCGGTTGCCCGGTTATTCGTCCCCCAGGGGCTGCGGGACGGCGGCCGGTATTGGCTGGATCTCGAGGGCCCCCCCCTGCCGCACCGGCGGATGCCAGGGATAATCCAACAAGTTGCGGTAGTTGTAAGGTCGTCCGTAGTAGGTCCCGTGAGCGCCTATGCGGCGCGACAAGAGGAGGGGTGTCCCATCGGACGGAAAGTGTGCGATGACGTCCGTCTCGCAGCTGAGCGTCGATAATTGCCCAGCAGGACCGCAGGTGACCACAACATGACCGCACCCGTCGCCGCCATACGCGCCAGGATACCAGGCCAAGGCAGATGGGGCCGAACCGCTGAACAGCCAACAGCCAACAGCCAATTACCAGGCCGGCCCATGCAGTTTTGTACACAAGGATGCTCCTCTCTGAAGAAAAACCGGCCTTCGCACACATCGCCAGCCGCTTCTGTTTGCTTCATCGTCCGACAATCTTGTCAGGTCGAGACCATTGGTGATCTGCGGGAGATTTGTCATAACCGACAATTTTTCCAAAAGGCTGCTAGCAAAGCGGGCACTGGGATCTGGCGTCCGATACCGCAACGCGAGGGGGACGGGCCGATCGGGTGCCGGTGCCAGTTGCCCCAGGTCGGAGAAGCCCTGGGCCGGAGAAGCCCTGGGCCGGAGAAGCCCTGGGTCGGAGAAGCCCTGGGTCGGAGAAGCCCTGGGTCGGAGAAGACCGTGCCGCCCCCCCTTTCGTCGCTCGACCGGGCCTTCCCCCGCCCCCGCCCCCTCCCCCTCACCTGCAAGCGGCCCCAAATGGCCGGGAACCGGCCCTTCCGGGCCGGAAATCCAACTTGCCGCTACCTGGCTGGCCGCCTGGGGTTAAAAACCTGACGCCATCGGCCGCAGGTGGTTTGCCGCAGATCGTTGATCTAGACTGAGGTACCGACGGGTCGACGGGGTCTGGGGCGAGCGAGCGAGGCGACAAGTTGCAGGTCAGCGAATCCTCTGCCGAAGAATACTCGCTGCGCGACCCGGACGTGCGGCTGATGTTGCGCGTTCGTGACGGGGACGCTACAGCTTTTGAAGAACTCGTGTTGCGTTATCAGAATCGGCTGCTGACGGTTTTAGAACACTTGACCGGACGCCGCGACATGGCCGAAGACTTGGCTCAGGAAGTATTTCTTCGCGTTTATCGGGCTCGTCAGCGGTACATGCCGGATGCCCGATTTTCAACTTGGCTGTTCACGATCACCCATAACGTTGCCTCGAACGCCAAACGCTCCCTGGCGCGGCGACGCGAAGTCAACATCGAACCGGCTGACAGCGGTCCGATGGAGCCGTTGGCCCAGCTGGCGTTGGCCGCCAGCGGCCAGATGCCGACGCGCCAGGCGGACAAATCCGAGGTCTGCCATGTCGTCCGATCGGCTGTGGCGTCGTTAAACGAGCGACAAAGGATGGCGGTCTTGCTGTCCAAATTTGAAGGTATGAGCTATGCGGACATTGGTGAAGTGATGCAAGTCTCGCCTCAGGCCGTCAAGTCGTTGCTCTCCCGCGCGCGGGGCGCCCTCCGCGACGCGCTGACCCCTTACCTGGAACATGGCCAGCGACCTGAGACGGCCGGTACGTGAGCGCCAACCGCGAACATGAATTTATCCCAGTCACCAATCAGCGATCCCGACAGGCTGCAGGAAGCGGTAACCGCCTACCTGGACGGCGAACTGGATGAAGAAGCCGCGCGGCAAATCGAGGATCGGCTGGNNCGACTCCAGCAGTGCTGGGATTTGTTGGACGAGTTGCCGCCGGTGGAGGCCGACCCGAATTTCGCTGCCACCACCGTCGGGATGGTGGCCGTGACAGGTCGCGAGGATACGGGTCGACAAACCCCCGGCCGCGGGTCGACATGGCTACGTCCCGCCGGCCTTCTGATCGGCGCCACCCTGGCGGCCTGCCTGGTGGGGTTTCTGGTGACCACCAACCTCGCCGCGCTGCTGAAATCCTCAGGTATCATCGCGGACGCCGACCAGCAAATGCTGCGGGATCTGCCGCTGCTGCAGCAGTTGGACATGTACCTGGCGGCCGAAGACCTGCAGTTCCTGCGGACGTTGCACGCGCAAACGCCCCCGGTAATCGCTGGCCTCGTCGTGGATGCCGATCAGCGCGACGTGCTGGCCGACCAGCCGATCAAGCGACGGCGAGCGCGGGTGGAACAGATGTCGCCAGGGGAACGGAATGCACTGGCGGTCAACCAGCAACGCTTTGCCGCCTTAGCGCCCAAACAGCAGGCAAGATTGCGAACCTTTTATCGGCAGCTGCTGCAGGAGGAACAACAAAACGAGTTGATCGGCACTCTGGATGCGTTCTATCGCTGGTATAAGCTGCTGGCGCC
>WVZU01000078.1:27858-36047 GCA_011772275.1 Planctomycetales bacterium
GGATGCCCGCGCGACGGTCCGCTGGTTACAGGAAATGGCCGTCCGATCCCGCGTCGAGCTGACTCGCGAAATGCCCCCCCCGGCGCGGCAGATGTTGGACGACGTCGGTCAGCCTGGCGTCCGCCAACGGCTAACGCGCCTCTTGTGGCAGCGCTGGCAACGGGGAGGGCATCCGGTATCGCCCGCTTTGACCGACCAGGATATCGCCAGGCTAAGGGAATCCCTTTCGCCCCAGGGCCGTCGACTCCTGGAGGAAGCGCCGGACATAAGAAAAGCATTGCGGAAACTGGTGGGTAAGGGTCTGGAAAGTTCCCGGCGCCCCCCGCTGGCCGGCCATCAGGAAGGTCATGACAGCAGCCGCCCTTGGAGTGCCGAAAGAATGTTTTCGGCGTTCGCCGAAAACCCGGCGATGCAGCCGGTATTGAGCGACGAGGCACTGCTGGGGTTTTTTCGTGAGCAGCTGGACAGGGACCAGCAGGAACGTCTCAAGCGACTGCCACCCGACCAGTTCCTGCGGGTCCTGCGGCAGGAATACTATCGTTCCCAGTTCGGCGGTCCACAACCGCATGACATGATGCCGCGCGGGAGACGACCGCACCCCCCGCCCCCATCTCTTTGGCGACACGGCTCGACAGATGGTTTCCATCGCCCGCCGTCGGACGACGCAAGACGCCACAAGGCTATCAACCCGCCACCGGAGGCCTGGCCCTCCGACCAGGTACCGGAGAGACGTTGATCATGGGGGACCCTCCTGCCACTGTTTGAGTCAGGCGGGCTGGCGAACTGGGTTGAGCGGCTGGGTTTTTCTGTTGGGAAACGGTCTAACCGTGACCGACTGAAAGGCGGGGATTCCCGCCAGCCGGCTGGTTGAGGCCCCCGCTGGTTGTTGCCCACGTCCGCGCCCCCCATCCCCTCATGTCGGGTTGTGCGAATCCCTTCCAGGCAGGAATGCTTTGCCGGATTGCCCCTCGGCACCCGCAGTATTCACTTCAGCGTGGCTCGATTCGCCACAATGGCCGGTACCCAGGTGCTGAGGTAGTACGCGCGGGGGGCGGTCAGGTCCAACAGTTTACCAAGGTCCAAGGAAGCGGCAGCGGCCTGGCTGTTGCCGCCGAAGGCGACATCCAGGAGCGACGGAGGCTTTTCGTACTTGACAACGCGCACCTTCTCAGGATCCAAGCCGGCCAGCTCCGCCGCTCGACGCACGGCGTCTTCCACGTAGCCCAGCTGATCGACCAGTCCCAGCTTGTGGGCCTGTCGAGCGGTGAAGATCTGGCCTGTGACGACCTCGCGCATGGCTTCCTCGTCCTGGAACATTTTGGGTCGGCCTTGGGCGACGACCTGCTTGAAACCCTCAAAGCTTTCATCGACCAGCTTCTGCAATTTTTCCTCTTCGCGCTTTCTTGCTTCTTCGTCCAGCACGCGTGTTGGGCTGCCCATCTGTTTCAGGTCACCGCTGGTAAAAGATCGATCACGGATCTTCCAGTGGGCCAGCAAATCAGAAAGGTCGTAGCTGGGAATGATCACTCCCACCGATCCCGTCCAGGTAGTTTCTTCGGCGAAGATGGCATCTTCGGTATCGCCTACCGCCATGGAAATGTAATAGCCGCCGCTGGTGGCGATGCTGCCCATGCTGACGATGAGAGGGATCTCTTTTTCCTCACGCAGTTTTTTTAGATGGTGGTAAAGGTAATGGCTGGCGGTTACGGTGCCGCCGGGCGAATCGATGCGGACGACGACCGCCTTTACCTTTTTGTCTTTTAACGCGCGGTCAATTTGTGTTTTGACAAAACCGTCTTCGGCATCCATGATTGCCCCTTTGACGGCGATTACGGCGATCTTGTCACGAGCGGACGCCAAACCGGAGTGGAGTTTCTCGTTGATCGAAGGGTCTAATTGCACATAGCTGTGGTAGGCACCCCACAAGCCGAAGTTGAACATGACAGAGATTGCCAGGAGCAGCAGCAGGATGCCAAAGAGGATCTTGCGAAACGTTCCGAACGGTTGTTCCAGGACGATCCGCTGGGGTGGCTGCGGCGGAGCAGCAGGCTGAACCAGGCTGGCGCCGACCGGTTCGGAGGATGTGTTGCCGGGCGAGGAACCGCCCGAGGAAAACGGCTGATGGGGCGGTTGATCCAGCGGTTCCATGGGTGCGCTCCTTGTCGATTTTAGCGCTGCTGACGGTTGTGCCTGCTGTCGCGCATGGTAGCGGCAGAATGCGAGGTGTCCATCCCTGGATATTGTAGGCCATGCGCGCCACGGGGGTAATGTGGGCAGCGGTTTTCCACCCTTTTCGGGCAGCGGATGTTTCCCCGCGGCCAGCGCCGGTTCCGCCGGCGGCCTTGGTCGTCCGCAGGGTGGTCCCCACACGATCAGGCCGTAAAGAAACGCGCTGTTGCCTTCCGGCCGCGTCCGGCGGTAAGCTTACGCTGCCGATCTGGTGGGTTGTGCGGGCCGATCGTGTGGACCGGCCGCCGGCCCGTCTTTCGGTTCGGCTCGCCTTCGCCGAGTTTCTTGATACGCCCCAGGAGGTTTTTTTCGTGTACGTAGCCGCCTCGACCGCATCTTTTCCCAATCTGCCGCTGGCCGAAGCCCTTGCCAAACTGGTGGACCTGGAATTTACGCGCGTTGAAATTGATATACACGAATCGGCTGATCAGTTGAAACCGTCGCAAGTGGCGGCCGATATCGACAAAGCGGTCGAGATCTGTCGCAACACCCTCCGGCTAACGCCGATTGCCTACAACGTGCAGATCGAAGCTGAGGGCGATGAGTATTACCGGCAATTCGCTGCCATCTGCCGATTGGCCAAGGCGACCAAGGTCGTCACGCTGGTCGTGCCGGCCGGTGAACTGGGCACGCCCTTCAACGCGGAAGTCGAACGCTTGCGCGAGCTGGTCGGCATCGCGACCGTCGAAAGCGCGGTGGTGGCGGTCAAGACCGAAGGAGGACGCGTCACACAAGATCCGGATACCGTCCAGGTCCTGTGCGACAATGTCAAAGGACTTGGCATCACCTTTGATCCCAGCTACTTCGTCTATGGGGAAAATGCGGGAAGATCTTACGATCATATCCTCAAGTACACCCACCATGTCCACCTCCGCGATACCAACAAAGATCAATTGCAGGTGCGGGTCGGTCAGGGCGAAATCGAATACGGCCGCCTGGTCAACCAGTTGGCCCAGGTCAAATACAATCGCGCGTTGACCGTCCACATGGTCCCGATGCCCGACATAGACCAGATGGCCGAACTACGCAAGCTACGCTTGTTGCTGGAAAGTTTGTTGTAAACAGGTGCCAGCCGGCATGGCGGAGGAAGGCAGGCCAAACTGCCGACCGAATCGGGATGGTAGGCGCGATGCTCCGTGGAGGACCCTAACGGGTTCTGGTGGTCAGCCGGTCAGCCTGCGATCGCCCTCCCCCAAGTTCCTCTGCGATCCGCGTCAGGGTCCGCGAGTGCGGCCGCGGGAGGAACGGGCCTCGGCGGGCGCCCGGCCAGCTGGCACACGTTGTGGACGGCCTGATTTTCCGCGTTGGTGTCTCGTGACGATATTCCAGCCGGGATCGGGGGAATCTGCGACTTTGGCGGTCGGGTCATGGTTCCCTGCCGCTTCGCTGCCGGTGGGCCTCGTAGAACAGAACGGCCGCCGTGGCGGCCACGTTCAGGCTGTCGGAGATGCCGCACATCGGTATTTGGATCGATACCACCTCGGCTGCTGGCCAGGCGTCCGACAAACCGGTCGCCTCAGCGCCCAGCAGCAGGGCGGTGGGCCCGCTGAAATCCAGCTCGGTGTAAAGCCGCTGGCCGTCGACGCGGGCCGCACAAATCTGCATGCCTGCGGCTTGGAGCCAGGGCAGCAGTTCGTCCGTCTTGGCGGTGCACAGCGGCATGCGGAATACCGTTCCCAGGCTGGCACGGATCGTGTTGGGGTTGTACAGGTCGGTCCGCGGGTCGGCCACCACGACCGCTGCCAGTCCGGCGGCCTCCGCCGTGCGGATGATCGCGCCCAGGTTTCCCGGTTTTTCCACGCCTTCCAGGACGGCAACCAGCGGGTTAGGTGGCAGCTGCAGGTCGTGCAACCGGGTCTGCGGCGGCACGGCGACCCCCACCGGTCCCTCGGCGCGTTGCCCGTACGCCAACTTGGCCAGCACTTCGGGGCGGACGGGAAATACTTGGCAGCGGGTGCTGTCCAGCCGTCGTAGGAGCTCGCCAATCTGCTCGATCTCCCCCGAATCGGGGCAGTAGAAGGCTTCCTCGATGGCGACTCCCGCGTCGAGTGCGCGGTTCAGTTCGCGGATGCCATCGATCAAGGTTTTTCCCTGCCGGGCGCGGTGTGCACCGCGTCGCAGCCGAGCGGCCGCTTTGATTCGCGCGTTTTGGGGACTGTGAATGGTTCTACGGCGCATGCAGCGATTCAGCTCAAACCGCGTTTCGTTCGGCAACGACCTTTAGTCGGCGACCCACCGCAGGGCAATCCCGCTGGGCAGCTGCCGGCCGTCGACGGCCCGGATGGCCAGCCCGCCGGCGTCGAGTTTGCCGCCGTTGTTGCCCAGCGCGTTGCGCAGGATGCGCTCCAGATCCGATGGCAGGTAACCGGTGGTATGACTGCTCATCAGAATAAAACGCCGATCTTCGGCCGTCAGTTCCATGCATTTATCCAGCAATTCGGGCAGGTGTTCCTGGATCTTCCACACCTCTCCCTTGGGTCCATGTCCGTAGCTGGGCGGATCCAGCACCACGCCATGGTATTTGTTTCCACGTTTCAGTTCGCGCGAAACAAACTTCAGGGCATCTTCGGTGATCCAACGAATGGAGGCGTTCCCCAGGCCGGATGCTTCGGTATTCCGCCGAGCCCAGAGGACGGAATTCTGCGCCGAATCGACATGGACCACCTCGGCACCGGCGGCCGCGGCCGCCAGGGTTGCCCCCCCCGTGTAGGCGAACAAGTTCAAGACTTTCAACGTCCCGCTGCTGGACTTCAGCAAGCGGGTCAGCCAATCCCAGTTGCCTGCATGTTCGGGGAAGAGGCCCACATGGCCGAAGTCGGTCAACTTCAGTTCCAGGACCGTGCTGCCGTGATGGACAGTCCAGGAAAGGGGCAAGTGGGTCCGGCTGCGCCAGTTTCCCTCGTGATTATTGCGAATGTAGCAGGCGTGAGCCGATTTCCACGCTTTCTCATCCGCGCGTGGCACACCCTCGGCCGCCGGACAGGGCCGCTCCAGCGTATACTTTCCAAAACGTTCCAAGCGCCGACCGTCTCCGAAATCGAGCAATTGGTATTGGTTCTTTGCGAACATCGAACGCTATATTCTCCAACAGCTTAACATCGGCCAACAGATGACCTTGCCGCCCGCGGCCGCACGCCCCGGATCGCGGGGCGCGAAAGAAGACGAGCATCCAGGAAATGGGTCATGATATCAGGTGGCAAGTGCGGTTGGCAAGTCACGAGCCTTACCCTCAGCGGGGGTGCGTTTGCACCGATTGCGGTGGGTGCAGCGGTTACGAGCACGTGGTAACGCGTAACGCGGCCCTTGTGGCGGGATGGGCCTGGTCAGCGGGCGATACGCGATCGGCCGCGTCACCGCCGACGGGCGATTTTAGCGCCGTTTGGCCGGCGATTGCGGGTACAATGACCTGGCATGCCCGCGCGTCGCGCCAGAAGAAGAAGGATGACCTGACCATGCCCGGCAACTTGTGTTCCAGCATCCTGGTAGCCTGCCTGTTGTTTGCCTGCGGGTGCAATACGTCGCACACGGCCGAACCGCGGGGGAAAGTTGGCCGTCCAGCCAATCCACGCTCGTCGGATGAGGTCGGTCAAGCGGGCGTGGTTCCCAGCCAGTTTGCCGCGGCCGGCAGCCCCCTGGCAAACCCGCTGCAGCCCCAGCGAGCGATGCGTTATCTCCAGCAAATCTGCCAGCTGGGACCGCGCGTGACCGGCTCGGCGGCCATGGCGGCCCAGCAAGAGCTGCTGGTGAACCACTTCGAACAACTCGGCGGTCAGGTCCACTTGCAGCGCTTTCGCATCCGGCACCCGCTCACGACCAATCCTGTGCCGGTCGCGAACCTGATCGTGCAATGGCATCCTGAAATGGATCGGCGGATCCTGTTGTGCGCGCATTACGACACGCGACCGCAAGCCGACAATCCCCAGGTGGCTGCCGCCCTGCGGGGGCAGGTTTTCCTGGGGGCCAACGACGGCGCCAGCGGGGTGGCATTGTTGATGGAGCTGGCGCACTTTGTGCCCCAGGTCGCTGGCAACTATGGCGTCGATTTTCTGCTGGTCGATGCCGAGGAATTTGTCTTTCCCGGCACGAAAAAGCAAAGATATTTTATCGGCTCAGAATATTTCGCTCGAAACTATGCGGCGCGCCCGGAGGCCGTTTCTTATTCCTACCCCAAAGCCGCCGTACTCGATATGATTGGAGATCGCGAACTGCAAATCTATCAGGACCGCAACAGCATCTGGTGGCGCGATACCCGGCCGGTGACCCGCGAGATCTGGGACGTGGCACGGCGGCTGGGTGTCAAGGAATTCATCCCGCGAACGCATCCGCGGATGAAGCAACCGATCCAGGACGATCACCTCATGTTGCGTAACGTGGGTAAAATACCGACCTGTGAGATCATTGATTTCGACTACCCGAAGTTTCCCCTCAATCGATACTGGCACACCGACCAGGATACTCCGGACAAATGTTCGGGCGCGTCGCTGGTGAAAGTCGGTTGGGTCATCTTGGAGTGGCTGAAAACGGCCGCATAAACAGCGGATGGACATAGGCACGCTCAGCTTTGCCCTCTTCCTGGTGGCCATCTCCGCGGGCCTTGTGATCGCGCATCTGCACAGCTGGCGTGGCGAACGAGCAAAAGATCAGACGCCGGGTGGGCACGAGGCGGTTTACGCCTGGCGAAAGTTTCGCAGGCGGATGCAGGCCAGCCTGATGATCGGTTTGACCGGCGTGGCGATCGTGGTCGGCAATTGGCTGCCAGCAGATCCTCTGCTCTACGGTATTTACTGGGCGGCTGTCATCCTGGCGGTCTTCTGGATTGTGTTGCTGGCCTTGGCCGATCTCATCCACACCCGGCGGCACTTCCAGCGGTTGCGCGACCAACAGCTGGTGGAACAGGCCCAACTGGGCCAACAGCTACGACAACATCAATTCGAGGGCAACGGGCGTGCTCGCACGCCCAGCGACAAAACGACGACTGCCAACTGATTGCCAATCCAAACCCCACCACGACCAACCGACACCCGTTCCCGCCCCCTCGCCACCCCATGGACGCTTTACGTACCTTTATTGCCCTGGGCCCCTTGGCCGTTTATCTGCTGCTGATGGGCCTGGTCAACGTGTCGCGGCGGCCGTTGCTGACCACCGGCAGTCGGGATTTCTACGCCTTGGGGATTGCCGTCGCCGGCATGATGATCGTTGGACCTCTGGAACTTTTCATGCCGGATGGTGCGTCCAGGCCGATTGCCTGGATGTTGCTGCTGGCGTTGTATTGGATGTGTCTGACCTTGTTGATTCTAATGATCCGGCCCAGGTTGGTGATCTACAACGTCACGGGGGAACAGCTGCGACAGGCGCTGGCCGCGGCTCTGGCCCGGTTCCGTCTGGAGCACCGTTGGGCGGGGGACAGCCTCTTTTTACCCGAGCTAGGCGTGCAGCTGAATCTGGAAGGCTTTCCCGCCATGCGCAATGTGTCGCTGGTGGCGACGGCCGCCAAACAAAGCTATCGCGGCTGGCTGAAGCTGGAACGAGCGTTGGTGACCGAATTGCGGTCGCTGACGGTCCAGCCCCAGCCCCTGGGATATGCCCTGATCTGCCTGGGCCTCCTCACACTGGGTGGTTGCATGACCTGGATGCTGATGCGACCCCAGGAGGTGGTTGAGGGAGTTTTTGAATTGCTCCGCACGTAGCTTTGCCCGCTGGCGACGCGACCGTCGGGAGGCCGGCGGGTCTGGGGGGCCGAGCTAATTCAATCCGGCCAGAAAATTCTGCAAGTCGTCGTCATCGCTATCGACTGAGTCAGGCGAGTCGGCGTCGGTGGAAAGGCCCAGGTCGACCTTTTCGGAACTGCCGGCAGCTTCGTCTTCGGGTTCCTCTTCTTCGTCCCCCTCGGACGGTTCGGGCGGTCCTATCTTGAACCCGCTTACCTCCTCCTCCTCGTCAGCCTCCTGCGATTCGGTTTG
>WVZU01000186.1:0-15151 GCA_011772275.1 Planctomycetales bacterium
TGCGGGCTCGCAGAGCCCGCCTACAGGGCGGAACGTGCGGGCTCGCAGAGCCCGCCTACAGGTCGGCTTTACCAACTCAGAGCGTTTCCGCGGTTTCCGCGGCGGGGTGGTGGTCGACGGGTCGCAGCGATTGGCGGCCGTCGCGGCGGAGGAGGACCTGGGGTCCCGGGGGTGGGTCTTTGGCGAAGCGAAGCAGGAGCGCTCCGGCGGTTTCCAGGGCGAGATCGTCGACCGTACCGACGAGCAGCACGGTGGGGCCCGCGAAGTTCGCCGGTTGCAAGACCGCCGCCGCTCGACTGTCCGGTCGCCCTGCAAGGTACTCCAGCAGTTGATTCTCGTCTGCGCGACGTCCGATTACCGCTTTGGTCGCGGATGTCAGCCGCAGATGCCGGCCGACTTTCAGCAGTTCGAAGTCCCAGGGTGTATTTTTCTTGTCCATTTTCAGCAGGTCAAAGACGCGGGGGGCGAACGTTTTTTCGGTCAGTGCGCAGCCGGTGGAGGGTGAGGGGATTTCATCGGCTGCGAAGCCGAAGCGTTGGGCGAGTGCGATGAGACCTTTTCGGGAGCGTCCGCTGAAGGCATGCAGTTGTTCTCGGTCGACCTGGCCCTCCTGTTCGGGGAGTGTGGGTGGCAGGAGTTTGGCGGACAGCGGTCGCAGCAGTCGTCCTTGCAGTCCGCTGTGCCATTCGATGACGCGCAGGTCGCGCCGTTTTTGGCTGTTGGGCCGCTGTCCCAGCACTTCGCCGCTGACCACCAGCGAGGCCCCCACTTGCCGCATGTACTCGCTTGCTCGCTGAAACATGTAAATCCGACAATCGACGCAGGGATTGGCCCCTCGTCCGTAACCGAACTGGGGCCGCCGTACCCGTTGGAGGTATTCGTCTTCGGCATGCAGAGCGGTCAGTGTGATCCCCAGCCGTCTGGCTGCCTGGGAGGCCTGGTCCTGGCAGCAGGTGAACAGCGTGCGGAAGTTGAGCGCTTCGACTTCGATCCCTTGCTGTTGCAAAGTGCGCACGGCAAGAATGCTATCAAGGCCACCGGAGAGGAGGGCTACGGCGCGGGTCGACATGTTCGTGTGCGGTGATTTGTGCGTGGGGGGTGAATCTTGGGGTGGATGAAACACATTGGCTGATGGCGGCGGCCGCCGGGGGCTGATGGGGTGATTTGGAACAGGAGGCCGCCGCGGCCATCCCGCCGTGCCGCGAAGGACTCTCCCTTCTCCTGGCCCCGGCAACACGGCCAGGATCCCATGAAAACCATGACCCGATCCCTGCCCGGCCACTTACCTGCATCAAGACCGTTCAACTGCCACCTCGAGCAACCCCATCAGAGGCGGCAAAATCACGGGAATGCCTTGGAAATGAACGATCCAACGCATACAAGGCGCTGGGAACTTTGTCATCTTTTGTGCATCTCTTCTTGTGGTGCCAAACCGAGTGCGGCAGGTGGCGAAGGAATCGGGCGGAAATAAACTTTTCCGGTCCCTAATCGTCGTCGCAGGGGTAGGGAATGGGGCTTCCTTCCAGGTCGCTGAGTGCGTTGAGTGCGGCTCGCTGTTCGGCTTCTTTTTTATTGCGTCCCCAGGCGGGTGGGTAGCTGGTTCCGCAGACGGTGGCTGCGATCTTGAAATGTTTGCGGTGATCCGGTCCTTTTTCGTCGATCAGTTTGTAGGTCGGCGTGGTTCCGTGTTCGCGCTGGACCCATTGCTGGAGCTGCGATTTGTAATTGGTTTCCGATTCGCCCCGGACGGCGGCTTCGATCTCGGGTCCCAGATAGCGCTCGATGAATTCCCGCGATTTCTGCTGGCCCCCGTCCAGGTAGATGGCCGCCACCAGGGCCTCGAAAACGTCGGACAGCAGCGACGGCGGGACCTTGGCGTGGGTGGACATGCCCTTGCCCAGGATCAGGAATTCCTCAAGCCCCAACTCCCGGCTCAGCTTGGCACATGTCTGCCGGCTGACCACCATCGACTTGATACGCGTCAGGTCCCCCTCCAGGTAGTCGGGGTAGTTGCGAAACAGCATCTCGCAGACGACGACCCCCAGGATGGCGTCCCCCAGAAACTCCAGCCGTTCGTTGGACGCCAGTCGATGGTGAGCGCCGGAGGCGTGGGTCAGCGCCGACTGCAGTAATTTTTTGTCACGGAACTCGTATCCCAGCCGTCGTTCACATCGTCTCAAAAACGGCAACATTCGATCGGACACTTGCTACGAGCCGTGCGGCGTCTTCGGGAACCTAATCTGAGCAGGCTGGCGGTCGGGGAGAGGGGGTCGCGCGGTTGGATCAACGGTAACTGCGGGCAGACGAAATGTCAACCGCAACCGGCGCCGCCGAGCCACAGACAATATTCTAATCATCGAGCAACCGCCAGCCTAGTTGTCACGACCGCGGTCGCGCATACCCGCTGCGGTTGCGGCAAGGCGAAAGGAGCCGGCAAGCGGCAGGGTCGCCTGGAAGTTGGACCGCGCGTGGCATGGTGCGAAGTTACCGAGCGGTTAAAATACGTCGCAGCTTGTGACTCGCCCTTTGTTGCTCGCCCCGCCGGACGACGTGGTGAACATGAAAATTCAAGGATCCCCGTGGCGATGACCTCCAACCCGCTTTACCTCCCCGAACTGCGCGAAATGCTGTCCTCCAGCGACAAGGAAGGCATGCGCGAGTTTTGCGAAGCCGTCCATCCGGCCGCGGCTGCGGAATTCATGGAGGGCCTGTCGGCCGACGAGTCCTGGGCAGTCTTGCAGCATACCGGCCCGGCGACCCGCACCGCGATATTCAGCTTTTTTGAATCGGCCAAGCAGGTCGAAATGATCGAAACGCTGGACCGCGAGGAAATGGCCGAACTGATCGGCGAGCTGGCGCCGGACGATCGGGTCGATATCCTCAAGGACTCGGATACGGAGGTCGTCGCCGAGCTGATGCCTTTGGTGCCCGCTGACGAGCGGCGTGATATTCTGCGGCTGCGCTCCTTTCCCGAAGGCACGGCCGGAGCGGTGATGACTACCGAGTTCGCGCGGATCCACGAGACGGCAACGGTTCAGCAGGCCCTGGACGAGATCGCCGTCCAGGCCGGACAGCTGGAAACCATCTATTACTTGTATGCCGTCGATACGTCGGACCATTTGCGGGGCGTCCTCTCTGCTCGTCAACTCTTGTCCGCCATCGGCAAACCGAATTTGTCGGTCGGCGAGATCATGGAGCGGCATGTGGTTTCGGTCGATGTGGATGAGGACCAGGAAGAGGTGGCCGATAAGGTCGCGCGCTACGATCTGCTGGCCATGCCCGTCGTAGACCAAGAACATCGCCTGCTGGGGATCATCACATACGACGACGTGCTGGACGTGATGCGCGAAGAAGCCGTCGAGGATGCTCAGCGGCTGGGAGCCGTGGATCCTCTGCAGGACAGCTACCTCAACACGCCCTTTTATACGCTGGCCTGGAAGCGGGGAATGTGGTTGACGATCCTGTTTCTGGGCGCGCTGCTGACCGCGTTGGCTCTGCAGTATTATCACGTTGAGCTGAGCCGGTGGGAGTGGCTGGTGTTGTTCATTCCCCTGGTCATCTCCAGCGGCGGTAATTCCGGCAGCCAGTCGGCCACGCTGATCATCGCCGCCCTGTCGGCCGGTCACGTCAGCTTGGGAGACTCGCTGAAAATCGTCCGCCGCGAACTGCTGCAAGGGCTGTTGCTGGGAAGTTTTCTGGGGCTGATCGGATTCGTGGCCGCGTACGGCCTGCGGGGTAACGTGGGCGATGCCCTGGTGATACCGGCCACCATTCTGCTGGTCGTACTGTCGGGCACGTTTTTTGGCGCGGTGCTGCCGTTGCTGTTCGAACGCCTGGGACAGGATCCGGCCTTGATGAGCACCCCGTTTATTGCCGGGATCATCGACGTGCTGGGGATCCTGATCTACATGACCGTCGCGCTGACCCTCTTGGCGCCCCCCATCCTGTCGGGGTGAACCAGCAAGTGGGGCGCGGCTGGCCGCGCGGGTCCGCCACACGTTTCGAGGTCAGACGTCCAGGGCCGGTTCGTTGAGGCACAGTTCCAGCAACTGACTTTGCACCTTGATGGCTCGGATCAGAATCCAGATCTGCTGCGCACGAAACTCCTGCGGGTCGGACCGCGCCAGCTCTTGCAGCTCGCGCGTTACGGCCGCATGCTGGTCCGTGGCCACCTGCAAACGCATCTGCACCGCGCGGGCCAGTTCGTCCAGCTGGTCATCGTCGGAAAAATCGGGCTGGTCGGCGCCTTCGTGCTCAACAGCCTGGTTGACCAACAGCAGGCACAGCCGGGCGACTTCTTCTGCTGGGGCTTCAGGCCGCAGTCGTTCGATCCGCTGGGCCAATTCGTGGCATTTCATGGGTCGATCCCTGCGCGGATGGCGCCGGCCTGGCCGGTACTGCCGGTTGAGTTGCGGAGGCGGGGTATTAAAGTGTAGCTTAGGCGAAGGCGAGTTTTGGCCAATTCGCAGAGGGTGGGAGACGAGTCCGCGTTTCAAAAATGACAGTTGTGCGGGCTTTGTTCGCTCCATGGCCCAGCGGGTCGTCCGGACTGCCTGCCGCGCTGTTCGTTTTTACAGGAAAATCCAACGATGGCCCAACTTGGCGTGAACATCGACCATGTGGCAACCGTCCGACAGGCTCGACTTGCCAGCGAGCCCGATCCGGTCTGGGCGGCCGCTCTGGCCGAATTGGGAGGGGCCGACGGCATTACCGTCCACCTCCGCGAAGATCGCCGCCATATCCAGGATCGCGATGTCCGCGTACTGCGCGAGACGGTCACCGTGAAACTGAACCTGGAAATGGCCTCGGATCCGCAGATTGTCGCACTGGCCTGCCAATTGCGGCCCGATCAGGTGACCCTCGTCCCGGAACGGCGGGCCGAGGTCACCACCGAAGGGGGACTGGACCTGGTGGCGAGTCGAGCGGCCGTTGGCAGGACCATCGATCGCCTGCAGGATTGCGAGATTGGTGTCAGCCTGTTCCTGGACCCCGATCCGAGACAGATTGAGCTGGCTGCCGAACTGGGCGTCGCAGCGGTCGAGCTGCACACGGGGCAGTACGCCCTGGCCAGGGGCGAGGCACAGCAGCAGCAACTGCATAAACTGGCCACGGCGGGTCAGCAAGTGCTGGCCGCAAAGATGCTGCTGCACGCCGGCCACGGTCTGAACTATCAAAACGTCGTCCCTGTGGCAACGATTCACGGTATGGGCGAACTGAATATCGGCCACAGTATCGTCGCCCGCTCAATGATGGTCGGCTTCCAGCAGGCGGTTCGCGAGATGAAGCAGCTGGTGACCTGAACGCGACCGGCTGGTCGACCGCAGGCAGGCCCCGCAGGGGGGACGGCGGGACGGGGCCGGCCGGACGGCCGGGTCCAGCAGGGCGCCGGCGACGCAGGGGCCGCGGGACAGGGAAGGTCAGCCGCCGTGGGGGGATCCCGTCAGGCTGCCGGCGACCCGCGGTGGTCCCGCCGTCGGGGTGCACCAGCCCTTGGCGAGGGGCGGTGGTGGCAAACGTGGGGCCAGGGGTTAAGATGAGCGGCTAAGCGGTGTGGGTGGCGACGCCATGCCGCTGGCGGAACCTGCGTGTCGTCTGGAATCAGCAATCCCCAAGCGGCAATTTCATGACCAGAGCGGAAGAATATGCGGGCCTGTCGGTCGCCCTCACGACGCCGTTTCGCGACGGCCAGGTCGACTACGATCGGTTGCAGGAACAGATCGAATTTCAGGTGGCAGCAGGGACACGCTGCCTGGTGCCGGTGGGCACGACGGGGGAGTCGCCCACGTTGTCGCACGACGAGCACGAGCGGGTGATTGGGGCGGTTGTCGAATCGGCTGCCGGCCGCGTCAAGGTCATGGCCGGGACGGGTTCGAACAGTACGGCGGAAGCCTTGCGGCTGACCAGGTGGGCGGCCAAGGCGGGCGCAGATGCCGCCCTGGTTGTCGCGCCCTATTACAACAAGCCAACCCAAGAGGGTATGTTCCATCACTTCAAAACACTGGCCGAAGCGGTGGATATCCCCATCTGCGTCTACAACATTCCCGGACGCACCGGCAAGAATATCGAACCGGAAACAATAATCCGCCTGGCCCAGCTGCCCGGTATCACCATGGTCAAGGAAGCGACCGGCCAGATGGACCAGGCGTCGCATATCATCGCCGAAACGGACTTGACCGTGCTGTCGGGCGACGACAGCCTCACCCTGCCCCTGATGGCCATCGGCGGCCGCGGCGTGATCTCGGTGGTGGGAAATATTATCCCGCAAGATATGTTGAGCTTGATTGGTGCTGTGGAAGAGGGCGATTTGCAGACCGCCAGGCAGTGGCACCGCAAACTGTTTCCGCTGTGTCGAGACATGTTGGGACTGGCCACCAATCCGATTCCCATCAAGGCCGCGATGCGCCTCTTGGGACGGGATACGGGCGACTTGCGGATGCCGATGACGCCCTTGGATGCAGCCGGCGAAGCAAAACTGCGCAGTACGCTGGCCGGGTACGGCCTGCTGTAAATGGGCAAATTGCCAGGGTCCCTGCGCCCCCTTGCCAGCTGAGCCAGCCGAGCCAGGTGTGGCCAGCGGCGCGGAAAAGAACGGATCGGGCGGCTGCCGATCCGCGTTCCTTTGACCAGCCCCCGCCCAGCGATCGCCCCCTGGATTACGCGGCAGGATCCAACTGCGGCAGGATCCATCGCGAACGGGGGACCTTGCACAGCACGGGATCCTGAGCCCCCCCGCCCCAAAAATACGATGTCTGACGTTTTGCTGCTGTTTGAACACCCCAGCCTGAACGGCGGGGAACGGTCGTTGCTGGTCCTGTTGGATCCACTGCAACGCGCCGGCATGCGGTTCCGAGCGGTTGTGCGGCCGCACGGCCCGCTGGCCATGGCGCTGGCCGCCGCCGGAGTGGAAACGGTTCCCTGGCCGCAGGCAGAACCGGGTCGGGGACGGGGCGGCGGGGGGCAGCGGCGAGCCGATCTGGCACATATTCTGCAAAAGAACAAGCCAGATCTGCTGCACGCCAACAGCCTGGCCACGTCGCGGCTGGCCGGGCCGGTCGCGGCGGAACTGGGAATACCCAGCGTGGGGCATCTGCGCGACATGATGAAGCTCAGCCAGGCGGCGATCGCTGACTTGAATTGCCACAACCGCCTGCTGGCCGTGTCGCAGGCGACGCGTGATTATCATCTGAGCCAGGGTGTGGANNCTGCGGCGCTTTTGTCCGCGGAGACCCAGCGGCTGGTTGCACAAGCTGTTGAGGCTGCCGCCCGATCGCTGTTTGGTGGGCGGCGTGGGCCAGATCATTTTGCGGAAGGGTTGGGACGTCTGGCTGCAGGCCGCGAAAGAGGTGGTCCGCCAGAATTGCCACGCGCACTTTGTGCTGGTGGGACAGCGGCATGCGGACAAACGGGAGACCTGCCAACTGGAACAACGGCTGTGGTCGGCCAGCCGGCAGGGAACCCTCCGCGGCCGTCTTCACTTGCTCGGCACCCGCGAGGACATGCACTTGCTGTTGCCGGAACTGGCCGTGTTGGCCCACGCCGCTCGACAGGAACCGTTAGGTCGCGTGCTGTTGGAAGCGGCCGCTTGCGGCGTGCCCGTGGTCGCCACCGACATTGGTGGCACGCGGGAAATCTTTGCCGATCGATCAGCAGTTGCGGATCTGGTCCCGGTCGACGACGCGGCCCGCCTGGCGGCGGCCATTTTGAAGGTGCTGGAACGGCCGGCTGCTGCCGGTCGCCAGGCGGACCCGGGGTCGCAGTGGGTCGGCCAGCGGTTTGATTACCGCCAAGCGGGGCGGACGTTGTGCAGCCATTACCAAGCCGTGCTCTGCCCGCAGGACAGGGGGGGAGGCCCGTCAGGAGAGGGANNGCAGGAAAGGGGGCAAGGCCCGTCAGGAGGGGGACGTGACGCATGATCCGCGAACGGGCCGGCCGCTACCTTTTCGCCAGGGGATCCAGGCGTTAGGCTTACGACGCGGCGATGCGGCAAGGGAACAATACCTGGTGGAAGGCAGCGGCGGATGATGGTGGAAAAAGAGAAGGCGAAATACTGGGTTGGCTTTGACCTGGGCGGCACGAAGATGCTGGCCAAGATATACGACCAGGATTTCAAAGCGGTCGGCAGTGAACGGACCAAGACGCGGGGGCACGAAGGTGCCAAGGCGGGGCTGGAACGTATCGAGCGGACGATTCGTAAGGCGCTGGAGAGTGCCAAAATCGACAGCAGCCAGTTGGCCGGGATCGGGGTCGGCTGCCCAGGTCCGTTGGATTTAAAGCGGGGCGTCATCCTGGACGCGCCCAACCTGGGCTGGGAGAACGTCCCGGTCCGCAAGACGTTGACCACGGCCTTCGGCTGCCCGGCTCATATTGCCAACGATGTCGACGTGGGTGTGTACGGCGAACACCGGTTTGGTGCGGCCAAAGGAGCGCGGACCTCGATCGGTATCTTTCCCGGCACGGGAATCGGCGGCGGCTGCGTGTACGAAGGCAAGATTATTCGCGGCCGTACCAGTTCCTGCATGGAAATCGGCCATATCCAGGTGATGCCGGAAGGACCGCGGTGCGGCTGCGGCCGCCGGGGGTGCCTGGAGGCGGTCGCCAGCCGACTGGCGATTTCCGCGCGGTCCGCCATGGCCGCGTATCGCGGCAAGGCACCCCACCTGTTGAAGCAGTCAGGAACGGACCTGGCAAACATCCGCAGCGGCGCTCTGGCCGCGTCCATTAAGGCTGGAGACGAAGTGGTGGAAATAATCGTTCGCGAAGCCGCTCGACATATCGGCCGAGCGGCAGCCAGTCTGGTGAATCTCATGGCGCCCGATGTCCTCGTGCTGGGCGGCGGGCTGGTCGAGGCCATGCCGGAGTTGTTTGTGAGCGAAGTGAAACTAACGGCCGAACGACGTGTGCTCTCCTCTTTTGTGGATTCCTTCAAAGTCGTGGCCGCCAAACTGGGTGATGACGCCGGGGTCCTCGGTGCCGCCGCCTGGGCACACCAGCAAGAGCAAGAGGAAGAGTAAATCCACCCGGAAAAACAGCGAAGCGCCGGATTCGCAAAAGCGGGTTGCAGGCAGGGCACGGCGATAACTTAACTCCGGCCGAGCTTCGGGACGGCGTTGGCGGAGGGGAGCGCGTTGCCAGAGGGGGTCGGGAGTCTTTTTCGCCACCCGTCCCCCTGTCGATCGATGCAGATGTTTTTGGTGGCGAAAAAGACTCCCGACCCCGTCAGGTGTCGACCCCGTTGACTGTCCAGTGGCGAAAAAGACTCCCGACCCCGTGGGGTGTCCACGACCCCGTGGGGTGTCCGAACCCGTTAGGTGTCTGCGGTTCCACCCGGCGATACGCCCAATCACCGCCGTTCAGTCTCCCACGCCGATGTCCTGGTCGAAAGCGTCCAGTACCAATTCGTTTTCGCGGGTTTCGTGCTTTTGAAACTCGGCGTGAAAACGGTAAAAACGGATCGCCAGTTCCGTTGTCTCCCTGTATCCACAAGGACGCTCGTGATACATCAACTGCTCAGCTTCCTCGATCAGCTCGCAAATTTCTTGAAACAGCTCGTCGTGCTGAGCATGCAGTTCGGCCGCCGCTTCGCTCAAACGCGGCGCTTCGGCAATGGCGTCTTCAAAATACCCGTAAGCATCCTCCAGGGCAAAATGCAGAGCTAGCTGGTCGCGTAACCAGGAGAAATAGCGGACGATCCGCCGCGGTTCGACCCGCTTGCGGCGCGGACGGTTCAACAACATCAGCGTCTGCTGGAACAGATCCTGCAGCTGACGGTTGTCTTCCTTGATCTCCTGAAGAAAAGCCGCATTGATCGTAAGCGTGCTCGTGACGGTCGCCATCGCTCTGTCCTTTCCCTGGCCCAGAAGTCGACAGGGTCCCTGCGTCGAACGCGCCGGGTTCGCGCTCCTCGCACACCGGTCGGACGAACCGCTGCGCAGTTTAAAGCACACAGGCTGCCTTGTCAAAATTTTTCTGGTAAGATGGGCAGAATAACAGGTTCGTGTAGACATGGTTTTTTGTTTATGGGTAAGGGGTGTTTCCGCAAGTGGTGGCCAGCTAATCGATTGGGGATGGCATGCGAACCGGAGGTTGCGAAAAGATTTTTTGAAAGGTGCGGATGTTTTGCTGACGGGTTGCTCAGTTTAGATGTTTGGAACGTTTCACGTCCGTCGGGTCCGTCATGCACCTGGCGGCTGTGTTTGGCGGCGGGGTCGGGTTGGCAACCGGGTCGCCGGCCGGTGGGGGAGGGGGGGGGGGTGGGAGTTTGCGACCTGAACCTTGCAGGTTCACAAATCGCTGGCCTGCGGGGATGGGCTGTGGGACTATGCCTGGGGAAAGAAGTTTTTGCAGGTCCGCTGGCGGTCACGGGCGGACCTGGATGGTGGCGCCCCCGTGGTTGGGTGCGGCGATCAGGCAGTCAAGGTCGCCATTGGCGGAATGGCGTGTCAGTTGTTGCAGGTGATGTTCCGCCTCGGTCTGGTTGGCGCACAGCGCGAAAATGGTTGGTCCCCACGAGCTTTGCCCGACGCCGCAAATGCCGTTGGCCCGCAACTGGTCGACAAGTTGCGCCAGGCGTGGCGTAGCGAATGGTCCGGCGGATTGGCGGGTCGCAAAACAGTTACCCGCGGTAATTCCGTAACGAAAGATGCTCTTGCCAAAGCTGGCCAGGTCGCTGGCCCGGGCGGCCGGCAGCATATGTTCGCGGACTTCCCTGCGCAGCTGGTCTACGGTTTCGTCGGGAACGGCAGGCAAGCGGTCAAAGGCCCCGGTTTCCTCACTGCCATGCAGGCCAGATTGCGTTTTGGGTCGAACCAGCAACCAACGCCATTCGGCCGGCAGGCGGACGTGGGCCTCCAGGGGTGCCAGACGCTGACCGGCCGGCTTTCGTTCCTCGTACAGCAACCCACCCCGGCAAAAGCCGTGGGTGCCGATGGACGACCGCTGACCGCGTCCGGTCCAGTCGGCCAGTTCCGCGGGGGTGGGCGGCGGGTGACCCAGGAAGCCGAGCAGCCCGCTGCAGACCGCCAGTGCCAACTGGGTACCGGTGCCCAGGCCGACATGTTGGGGACCGGCAGATAATACCTGCAGGCGACAAGGGGGTGGGGCGGGCTGAGCGAGGCGAGCGAGGCATTGCAGAGCGATTTGTCGAGCGCGTTGGTGATGGGGGCCGACAACTT
The DNA here is from genome assembly GCA_011772275.1 of Planctomycetales bacterium. Taxonomy (GTDB): domain Bacteria; phylum Planctomycetota; class Planctomycetia; order Pirellulales; family UBA7805; genus CS4-C045. Next base: position 11,172 of record WVZU01000186.1, read on the forward strand.
CAAACTGTGCGGCCGGCTGCACGACCAGCCGGACGCCAGGCTGGTCGATCATCGTTCCCACGCCGCCGAATTGAGCGCCGAATGGAGCATCGTGGCGGGCGCCGAAGGAGAGCAGGCCGAAGTGCAGCCGGCTGGGCGCGGTGACTTCGACCGTCGCGGTCGAACAGGGGTCTGCCGGCAGTTTCACGGGATGGCGTCCTTTGCACTGCATGACCGGCGAACGTATTGAGCGAGCAGTTTGAATGCGCGTTGTTCGGCGGGTCCGCCGGTCTTTTCGACCAAAACCTCCAGTCGCCGATAATCGTTCTGGATCTCCTCCGCCGGCAGCAGGTCGACACGCGTCGCCAGAATGGCCGCCTCGACCACCGCGTGCTTAGCGCGATTCAAACCGAAAAAATCGCGCTGTCGTCCCTGATCGACCACCCGTGTCACAATCTCTGCTCGCTGCCGACTCGTATCCACCGAAGTCACCCGGACGGCATACCAGCGGCACGCATCGGACAGGATCCGCCCTGCGACGGCCGCCGCGGGCACCGTAGGCGGCTGGGGATCCAGCTGGCCCACCGCCGCACGGGCCAGCATTTCCACGTTATCGGTCACGTGAAATATTCCCTCCCCGCTTCGCTGCAAATTCACAAACGTGTGCGACGTCTGAAAGGGCCGAAACAGCAGCCGCTGCATGGGCGGGTCGACGATCGGGCCCATCGGCGAAATATTTAAGGTGCCGTCTTCGTCCAGCGTCGTCATGATTCCTTCCAAAATCATCGGTTATCGGTCCCGGTCACGGATGCGGTGATGATGCTCTTCGCTGCGGGTCAGAAAGCCCCAATTCAGGGCTTCGTCCTGGCGATAGTCTTTGCCCAAGGTCAGCGCCGTCAACGCTTTGGCCATTTCAAACCCCAGATAGAATGCATGGCCGCGGTCCAATCTTTCCACACCACGGCTCAACAACGTCTCAAACATCGCAAACGGATCGCTGCCGGTCAAATGCAGCCCCGCGCGCATCAAATGCAGCTGACCCCCTTCCGCAAAGATCCGAAAGTTGTTGTCCCGCACGCCGTCGCTCAACCGCTTCAGTTGCTCAACACCATATTCCGGAACATCCGGGTCGCGCAGCATCACCAATCGCGGTTCCAGATGTTTCGGCAGCTGGCCGTGGCGGACGGCGTGGTAGACCAAGCGCCTGGCCAGATCGCATTCGCGGACGGAGGATCGTGCCCAGTTGATGACCTGCGTGGTCAGTACGCTGCGAATGCCCAGTTCCTGGCACAACCCCAGCAAGATCACATTCACTCCGGCCGAATCGACATCGGTCAGTTCGGTCAGGTTGCCAATGCCCATCATCATTTCCGCGTCGGGATAGCGCCGACGTGTCTGGATGTAGCCCAGCAGGCTGTCGGCAAAACCGAACGCGATGGGGGACAGGACCGGATCGATCCGTAGAGGTACGCCTGCCTGGGCCAGCCGGTCGACGGTGTCGTCCAGGCCGGCCAGCGTGGCGGGATCGTCGGGAATGGCCACCACCTCGCAGCCCCAGTCGGGGGCGGCCTCGCGGTTCTGGCTGTTGACCGAAAGTACCAATTCGGCACCCGCCTTCACGGCCGGTTCGATCTCGGCAGGATTCATGCTGTCGATGGAGACGCGATGGCCCGCATCGCAGAGGGCCCGCACGGTCTCCCCCACCCGGTTCCACGTCTGGCCCGGATCACAGCCGACATCGATCCAATCGGCGCCGGCCGCTTGAAGCCGTTCCGCTTCTGCCAGAATGTCCGCCAGCCGCTGCCGAGGCGCATGATTGATTTCGGCCAGGATTTCGATGTCGTACTGGCCGTACGAGGAATCGGGGGCCAGGCGTGGGTCGAAAAATTCGTTAAGCCGCCGCAGATCGCGCGGCCCGCGGATGACCGGCAGTCCGCTGGCCGCCTCCAGGGGCGCCAAGTCGCCCTCACAGTAGCCAGGCAGGAGGATGCAGGTGGCCTGCGGCGAGGGTGTCAGGCGAGCGGCTACCCACTGGGGCGTCATCAGGGCCGCGACGGTAATCTTGAGCACCTCGATGTCGTAGGCAAAGCCGATTTGCCGAGCCAGCGGCTGCACGGTTTCGTTCAGCGACAATTCAGCCAGTCGGCCGGTGACGAAATGGATATGTTCGCGCGACCAATCACGCTGAGCAGGCTGGTCCTGCCGGGAGGGTAACTCGTGATCGCTCACCCCTCAAACCCTCGCGACTGCTGCAGCCCACCGTTGATCGGGATCACCTGGCCGGTAATGAACTCTGCGGCGGGGGATACCAGGAAATGCGCCACGCGTGCCACGTCGGCAGGGGTCCCCCACCGCTGCAGCAGCGATTCCTGCCGGGCGCGACGCTGCCACGGCGGGGAAGCCTGCTGCCCCCAGGCGGTGCGAATCCAGCCGGGGGCAAGGCAGTTCACGCGGACCTCGGGGGCCAGCGATCGAGCGAGGCTGCGGGTAAAAGCCATCACCGCCGCTTTGACAGCCGCAAACATTTCGCCGCTGTCGCCCCCCATTCCCAGTTCGGCCTGATCCCAGCCCATGTTCAGAACGGTCCCCCGGCCGGCCTGCTTCATCCGCCGGCCCGCCGCCCGCGACAGCCGGATCGCCGCCACGACGTCCACCTCCCACAGCCGCTGCAGTTTTTCCTCGAAACTTCCGCCTGCCGCCTCGCCCGTCAGCACGTCCGCGCCAGCGTTGTTGACCCACACGTCAATCTGCGGCCGCCATTGAAATGCCTCGTTGCAAAGTTGATCCTGCTGGTCCCGACCAGACAGGTCGCCGACAAACCGATGAGCCGCGGTCCCCAGCCGCTGCATTTCTGCGGCGACTTCGCCCAGCCCATCCTCGTTCTGCCGCGTGTGAATCAGACACTCGGCACCAGCCGCCGCCAGTTGCAGAGCGATAGCGCGACCGATGCCACGCGACGCGCCGGTGATGACCGCCGTCATGCCCTTCAGATCATAATCAACCGCAGCGGAAACCGACGTTGCCATGCCTGCATTGTCAGGTATCCCCGCCAAGGCGGCAAGTTGCCAGCTTGTTGCCAGCCCGACCCGGCCCGCACACGGCCGACAACCTCGCCGCATAGCCCCCGCTCGACATCGTAAGTCCAGGCTTTTCGATTCGACGGCTGCCGAAAAGGACCGGTCGGGCCGCAGGCGGTTGTTCAAAATAAGGGGACAAGCTGGAGGATTGCGTCGTTCGGCGCTGTGGCCGTGGCAACGATTCGTTATGATTCAGGCCACACTTAACAGATCCACCCGTCCAGCTTGTCATGGTCGACTATTTGCAACCCCTGATCCCCACCGCCTGTTTCGCTTTTCGGGGCTACAATGTTACTAACCTCGGGCGGAGCTACGAACTGCTGACGCATCCGGTTTACGGCGAAACCGTCAAGGCGGTCTTGAAAGAAGCGTCCGGATTTGCTTCCCAAGCGGCCGGCCGGCGGATCGATCTGGTAAGCCGCGTCCGTAAAAAACGCCAAACGACATTGAAGTCGTTCGCCGATGCGATCGGGCTGATCGTCAGCATGGAAATCGCCCAGATCCGGCTGCTGAAAGAATTCTTTGGTATCGACTACCACGCGGGAAAATTAGCGATCGGCTACAGCCTTGGCGAGATCTCCGCGGCGGTCTGCGGCGGGGTCCTGGAAATGTCCGACGCACTTAACCTCACCGTCGCGCTGGCCGACGACTGCGCCGAACTGGGCCAGACCACCTCGATGGGGATCGTCTTTTCGCGCGGCCCGGCGTTGGACCTGCACGCCATTCGGAAGCTGTGTGTCGAGATCAACCAGGAGGGCCAAGGCGTGATCGGCATATCGGCTCATCTATCCCCCAACTCCGTACTGATCCTGGGCCAACAGGAGACCGTCGATCGCTTCAACGAACTCCGAGCTCGGCGCCTGCCCCGACACGTACATATGCGAAAAAATAAAAGCTACTGGCCGCCCTTGCATACGCCGATTA
>WVZU01000186.1:15171-15995 GCA_011772275.1 Planctomycetales bacterium
TGCACACCGTGCGGGGGGGCCTGCAGCCACCCCAACCGCCCATCGCCTCACTGGTCACCGGCAAAGTCAATTACAACGACTTCAACGCCCGCGATATCCTCAACCGCTGGATCGATCATCCCCAGCGCGTCTGGGACGGCGTGTACGAGACATTGAGCCGTGGGATCGAAACCATTGTGCACGTGGGACCGGAACCGAATCTGTTTCCAGCGACGTTCAAGCGGTTGAGCGACAACTTGCGGGTCCAACTGCAGGGACGCTCAGCCGGCAGCCTCGGTAAACGCGTCGTCTCCGGCATGGCCCGCCGCCCCTGGCTGACCGCCGTCCTGCCCTCGCGGACCGCCCTGTTCCGAGCACCTTTTCTGCAGCATGTGATCCTGGAAGACTGGCTGCTGGAACAGCCGGTCAAATGAGGGGCCAAGGTGGCCAGCAGCAAAGCGCCGCGGCCACCGGGAAGGGGTCGGGAGTCTTTTTTCGTGCTTGGTTTCCCATGCGATCAACCCCAGATGCCCATTTTTGCTGGGGTGTGACGTGAACCATCTGCCACCGTCCGCACGAAAAAAGACTCCCGACCCCGTTCGTCTCTCCCCCCAAAGGCAGTTGTCCCCAGATCCCCGCCCAAGTCCCCGTCCCCCCAGAAGCACCCCGGCTGCTGAAGGCCGTCCCCAGGCGGAAAGGCCGTCCCTGCGCACAAAGATGGCACTCAGCAGCCGGGGTGCTGACACAAGCAGGCCCAAAAGGCAGTTGTCCCCAGGCCCCAAAGGCAGTTGTCCCCAAGTCCCCTAGGTCCCTCCTCCCCAAAGTCAGTTGTCCCCAGGTCCCCG
>WVZU01000186.1:16024-16264 GCA_011772275.1 Planctomycetales bacterium
CCAGAAGCACCCCGGCTGCTCAAGGCTGACCCCAGGCGGAAAGGCCGTCCCTCTGCGCGAAGGTGGCACTCAGCAGCCGGGGTGCTGAGCTAAGCAAACCCAAAAATGAGGCCCCAATGGCAGGCGCCAATGGCAGTTGTCCCCACGTGCCTTCGCCCTAATGGGAGGCCCAAAGGCAGTTGTCCCCAGGTCCCCGTCCAAAAGGCAGTTGTCCCCAGGTCCACGTCCCCCAAGTCCCCG
>WVZU01000182.1 GCA_011772275.1 Planctomycetales bacterium
CGCCCGCCGGCTCGCGCTGCAGGCTGCTGCCGGCCGCCGGGTTGTAGCGAATGAGAGATTAGTCTGCGGTGTCAAAGAATAATCTTCCTGGCTCGTAAAAACGCCGCGATGGTGTCCACACATTCTTCGACCGAAGTCTCGTGGGGCTTCAGTGTCAGGTCAGGCGAGCTGGGGACGTCGTAGGGAGCGGAGACACCGGCGAAGCTCTTGATTTCGCCCGAATCGGCCTTCTCGTACATGCCGCTGGTATCCCGCTGCCGGCAGATCTCGACCGGGACGTCCAGATAAATCTCGACAAAACGGTCATCCCCAATGACCTCGCGGGCCCGCTGCCGGACCTCCGCACTGGGAGCCACGAAGCTGGCGATTGTGAGGATGCCCGCCTCGTTCATCAGCCTGGCGACTTCCGCCGCCCGCCGCATGTTCTCGCTCCGCTCGTCTGCCGAAAAACCCAGGTCGCGGCTGATCCCCAGCCGCATCTGCTGGCCGTCCAACACGGTGCAGGCGTGCCCGGCATCGAACAACCGCCGCTCCAGAGCCTGCGCCACCAGGCGTTTGCCCGATCCGGTCAGCCCGGTAATTAAGATCGTCGTGGCCCGCTGCGCATAACGATCACGCCGCTCGACTTCGGTCACCTGGCTGGTCGCGGCAGCGGCGGCCTGCACGGCCGGCGCATCGTCCCAGTGATCACGAGCCTCGCCACGCATTGGCTCTAAAATCATCGCCGCACCGACCGTCCCGTTGGTAATGCGATCGACAATCACCATGGCTCCCGTGGCCCGGTTGAACTTATACGAGTCGAAGGCGATCGCCTCGTTGAGCGTGACGGCGCAGCGGCCGATTTCATTCAGACCCAGCCGCGGGGCGCTGCGGCGGTGCAGCGTGTTGACGTCGATCTGATACCGCAGGGCCGAAACGGTACCCGGCACCATCTTGGTGGTCTGCTTGAACAGATACGGCTTGCCCGGCACCAGCGGTTCGTCCGCCATCCAGACCACCATCGCTTCCAGATGATTGTCCACCCGCGGCACGTTGCCAGGCCGCACGATCATGTCGCCGCGACTGACATCGATTTCGTCTTCGGTCGTCAGCGTAACCGCCTGCGGCGCAAAGGCCTCGTCCAGTTTGCCATCGTAGCTCACAATCGACGCCACCCGGCTGGTCTTCCGCGAGGGAAGGACCATAATTTCGTCCCCACAGCGGATGGTTCCCGAGGCCAGCGTGCCGCAAAAACCGCGAAAGTCCCGGTGGGGACGGCTGACCAGCTGCACGGGAAAACGAAAGTCGCGCAGGTTCCGATCCGAGGCGATGTAAACGTTTTCCAGCATGTGCATCAGCGTGTTGCCCTGATACCACGGCATCCTCGCACTGCGCTCGATCACATTGTCGCCCCGCAGGGCCGAGATGGGAATAAAGTGCACATCGTCGGCCGCCATCTTGGTCGCGAAATCGACATAGTCTGTTTTGATCTGCTCGAAGACCAACTCGGAGTAGTCCACCAGGTCCATCTTATTGACGGCAACGATCACGTGCTTGATACCCAGCAGCGAGGTAATAAAGCTGTGCCGCTTGGTTTGAATACTGACTCCGTTGCAGGCGTCCACCAGGATGATCGCCAGGTCGCAGGTCGAGGCACCGGTGGCCATATTCCGCGTGTACTGCTCGTGGCCCGGCGTGTCGGCGATGATGAATTTCCGCTTGGCCGTCGAAAAATACCGGTAGGCGACGTCAATCGTGATCCCCTGCTGACGCTCGTCGTCCAGCCCGTCGGTCAGCAAGGCCGGGTCCAGTTCCCCCTCCACCGTGCCGTGGGAAACAGAATCTTTTTCCAGGGCCGCCAGCTGGTCTTCGTAGACCATCTTGGACTCGATCAGCATCCGCCCGATCAGCGTGCTCTTGCCGTCGTCCACGCTGCCGCAGGTGAGAAAGCGGAGCATTTCCTTGCGCTCGTGTTGAGCGAGATATTTGTCGATGTCGGTAGCGATCAGGGTGGATTGGTGGGACATCAAAGGGGTGATCCGTAGTTATTGCCGGCGGCGATCAGTGTCGGCAGTTGCCGGCTGAGGCCACCGAAACGCTGCGGTCGGGATTTTTGGGGGTTGGCGATTTTTGGGTTAACGGTTGTGTTTGGTTCACGCAAAGCCGCAGAGAGGACAAGGGTGCCAGGGCAAGCTCTGCTTTGGCGATGGCAAGTCTGTTTACAAGCCGGCCGCACCGGCCCTTCCGCCACAGCTTCGATGTTAACGCGGTCCTGTAAATTTTCGCTGAACGTCGAGAGACGCGCCGTCCACCAGAGGGCTCAGCTTTTTCCAGGTCCTACGATCACCTGAGCCGACCTTTCCCCTTCCTGTCACGCTACGTCTATTGCGCCTTTCCACCTTTACGCCTCTGCGCCTTTGCGCGAAACCCACGCCCCTCAAATTACCCCTCTTTTTTTCCATGGAAGCTTCCTGGTTGCGATCGGTCATACGGATGGAAAGCTACTGAATGGTGACGGCGCCAGATCGGTAGCTGATTTGCAACTCGTGGCCGAGTAGCAACCCCACGCCCAGCAACGGGTATTCACCTTCTCGGGAAACCACTTCCAGATCAAGTTCTGCTCCGAACCAGTCAATCAAGCATCGGTATCTTTGCAAAGAGACCTCTGACCCATCCGCCAGAATCGCTTTTACGGTGCCTGACGGCGGCAGTTGAAGATCCTGAATTTGGGCCCGTGGCAACACCAAGTCGCCATTGAACCCGGTATCAATCCATGCCTGAATCTCACGGAAGCTTTCCGCATCCCATTTGCGAATCGAAATGCCGACCAGAGCGCGACCGATAGGATCCACATGGCCATTCATTCGACACGTGTTCCCAGATGAAGAGCTGCCCGGTGACCTACCCGCATCACGTGCGTCAATCGATCTGGATAGGACTGTCGCGCGGCTCGCGTCGCCTCATTGAGCGTTTTTCCCAGGAAATAATCCCCCGATTCGGGCTCGATCGCTACGAATTCATCTACATGTTGGGGCTCCAGAATTTCCTTCAGGTTCGCTTCGTAAATCCCTTCTGCTCTTCGCACGAACTCATCGACATTGTGATTATTCGTCGTCATGATTTACGTTCCACGATGATCGTGTGCTTACATGATTTTACTTCTCAGGATGCGCTCTTGGCAACACAGCATGGTCGCCACAGCGCGGCCCTGTCGCTCGCTTTAGCGATCAAAAACCACCGCGTCCCCCGCATCGTCATACAGCGCATGGCCAGGAGGCATCTAGGAACACGCTGGCAGGCACGCATTCTACGATAGGGGACTGCCCGTAGGCCAACTCGACCATCCGCGACCCCCCCCCTTTGCCCTCAAAAGTACCCCTCTTTTTTCTTTTTTTCCATGGAAGCTTCCTGGTCGCGATCGATCATGCGGCCCTGACGTTCGCTGGTTTTGCAGAGCAGCATTTCCTGGATGATGTCGGGGAGGGTGGTGGCCGTCGACTCGACCGCTCCCGAAAGCGGATAGCACCCCAGGGTGCGAAAGCGGACCATCCGCATCTCGGGCTCTTCCCCCGGCGCCAGTCCCAACCGGTCGTCATCCACCAGGATCAACATTTCGTTTCCTTTTTCGTCATGGCGGCGGACCACCGGTCGGGGCTTGGCGAAGTACAGCGGCACGATGGGAATCTTTTCCAGGTGGATGTACTGCCACACGTCCAGTTCGGTCCAGTTTGACAGCGGAAAAACCCGGATGCTCTCGCCGGGGTTGACCCGCGCGTTGTAAAGATTCCACAGCTCGGGCCGCTGGTTCTTCGGGTCCCAGCGATGGAATTTGTCCCGAAACGAATAGATTCGCTCTTTGGCGCGTGATTTTTCTTCATCGCGCCGCGCGCCCCCAAAGGCGGCGTTGAAGCGGTATTTATCCAGCGCCTGCTTCAAGGCATCGGTCTTCATCA
>WVZU01000301.1:0-14959 GCA_011772275.1 Planctomycetales bacterium
CGGATCAGCTGCCCGCTCGCACCCCTTCCAACAGCTGCTCGATCACCGGCCTGTCGGCCGGGCCGGAACCCACATGGTGGAGGCGGACGATCCCGGCGGGGTCGATCAAGACATCGCCGCCCAACTGCTGCGGGTCTCCGGAGGGCCGCCGCGGCATGCGGCCGCGGGCCATCAATCGGGCGTAGGCGCCCCACGAGGCCGGCCCCAGGATCTGCCGCCAGTCACCGGCCTCCATCCCGTAGGCGTGATACAGGCTGCGATCTTCATCGATCAGCATGGGCCAGGGCAGTTCGGTGTCCCGGACATAACGCACCGCGTGCTGCCGGCTTTCAAAGGTGACCACCAACACGGCCAAACCCAGCGCCTCCATCCGATCGGCCGACTGTCGCAACTGCGACACGTGCTCGCGGCACGGCAGTCACATCAAGTGCCGGTGGAAGACCATCAACAGCCAGCGACCGGCGTAATCCTCCAGCCGGTGCACGTGCCCCTGCGTGTCGGGCAATTCAAAAGAAACAGCGGTTTTGCCAACTCGATCAGCCATGGTCATCCATGTTAGCATAAGGGGGATCATGTTCGAACTGATTGATATTAGCAAACGTTACGGGAACAAACAGGCCCTGCAGCGGACCAGCCTTCGCTTGGCCAGTGGAACCACCTATGCCGTGGTGGGCCCCAGTGGCTGCGGTAAGTCGACTTTGCTGCGGCTGATGATCGGGCTGATTCCCCCCGACACCGGGAGGATTCTCTTTGAGCAGGCGCCCCTGGCCGGGGTCGAGCTGAACAGGCAACGTCAAAAAATCGGCTACGTCATCCAGGAGGGAGGCTTGTTTCCTCATTTGACCGCCCGTGGGAACGTGACGCTGATGTCCGATTACCTGGGCTGGGGGGCGGACCGTACCGCTCACCGCCTGAAAGAGGTGGCCGACCTGACCCAATTCCCGCCGGACGGCCTGCGGCGATACCCCTCCCAGCTGTCCGGCGGCCAACGCCAACGAGTCAGCTTGATGCGGGCGTTGATGCTGGATCCAGACGTCCTCCTGCTGGACGAACCGCTGGGCGCCTTGGACCCCCTGACCCGCTTCGACTTGCAGGCCGAACTGCGGGACCTGTTTGCCAAATTGGGCAAGACGGTGGTGCTCGTCACGCACGACCTGGGCGAAGCGGCCTACCTGGGCGATTCGCTGCTCCTGCTGCGGAACGGACAGATCGTCCAGCAGGGTTCGATCCGCGAATGGATCCAGCAACCGGCCGACCCGTTTGTGACCAGTTTCCTTCATGCCCACCGTTCGCCCCTGGAAGGCTTGGGATCATGAGCATACGTGGAGTGATTGTTGGGGTGGGATTCCTGTTGCTGGCCTGCCTGCCGCTCTCCTGCCGGCCCCCAGTCGAGATCGTGATCGGATCCAAAAAATTCACCGAATCGGTCGTGCTGGGAGAAATCATCGCCCAGCTGGCTCAATCCTCCAGCGACGCGGTCCAGCACCATCGTGAACTGGGGGGCACGCGGCTGCTGTTCAATGCCCTGCGCCATGGCGACATTGATATCTACCCGGAATACACCGGCACGATCGCTCAGGAAATACTGGCCGGAAAACGACTACCGGACGATCAGGCCATCCACGCCGCTCTGCAGCCGCTGGGTATCCGCATCAGCCAGCCGCTGGGGTTCAACAATACCTATGCCCTCGCGATGCAAAAGGAAACGGCTCAGCGGCTGGGAATCACGACGATCTCGGATCTGACCGCCCACCCCCAGCTCCGTTTCCGGTTCAGCCATGAATTTATCGATCGCGCGGACGGCTGGCCTGGCCTCCGTCAGCGTTACGGACTTCCCCAACGGGAGGTGAAGGGCATGGATCACGATCTGGCGTACCGGCAGCTGTCCGCCGGCACGATTGACGTCATCGACGCGTATACGACCGACGCCAAAATTTCGTTTTACGACCTGCAGCTGCTGCAGGACGACCGCCAACACTTTCCGCGCTACGATGCGGTGCTGCTGTACCGGACCGACCTGGCCGATCGTCAGCCGGCATTCGTCGCCTCGTTTGGCAAACTGACAGGTCACATCCACGAAGAGGCGATTCGTTCACTGAATGCCCGCACCGAACTGGGTGGCGAAACGGAAACCCAGGTCGCCGCCGACTTTCTGAAGACGACCTGGGGGCTGGTGACGGAAGCACCGCCAGATTCCGTCGCCGCGCGGATCGGCCGTCACACGGCAGAACACCTGGACCTGGTCCGCCAATCGCTAATCCCTGCGATCCTGGTTGCCATCCCGCTGGGCATCTGGGCCGCCGTCAAGCCGGCGGCCGGCCAGGTCATCCTGTTCGCGGTCGGCGTCGTGCAAACCATTCCTGCCCTGGCACTCCTGGTGATGCTGATGACACCGGTAAACCTGCTGGGCTTGCAAAGTGTGGGGGGCGGTTCGATCACCGCGATCGTGGCCCTGTTTCTCTACAGCCTGTTACCCATCGTCCGCAACACGGCGACGGGGTTGCGCGACATTTCACCGCCCGTCCGCGAATCGGCCATCGCGCTGGGATTGCCGGCCACCGCTCGCCTCCGGCTGATCGAACTGCCCCTGGCCTCGCCGACCATCCTGGCCGGCGTCAAAACGGCCGCCGTGATCAACATTGGTTTTGCCACACTGGGCGCATTGATCGGCGCCGGCGGTTACGGGCAGCCGATCCTATCCGGGATTCGCCTCCACAGCACCTCCCTGATCCTCCAGGGAGCTATCCCCGCCGCTCTGCTGGCCCTCCTGGCTCAGGGAGGATTCGAACTGGCCGAACGCTGGCTCATTCCCAAAGGTTTGCGACTGGACCAGCCCAGCTGAGGGGGTGGCCTGTTCGCGTCCGCCGCCGATACTAAAGTGATGAGGTCTAGCAATTTCTCGCTGCATGAGGAGAACAACCCATGCCCAAGGCAGTTTGGAACGGTACCACGATCGCCCACAGCGACCGGACACAGGTCGTGGAAGGCAACCATTATTTCCCGGCCGACGCGGTCGACCCCCGGTACTTAAGCGCCAGCGACACTCAAAGTGTCTGCGGATGGAAAGGGACAGCCAGCTATTACCACGTGGTGGTCGACGGTCAAACGAATCCCGATGCGGCCTGGTATTACCCGGATCCCAAGCCCGAGGCGGCGGCGATCAAGGATCATGTCGCGTTTTGGAAGGGCGTCGAGCTTGTCAATTAAGACCAGCTCGAAACAGAATCTGATGAAGTTCGGATGAACTTCCGCTGGCCCACACTGGGAAATCACTCGTCAACCGGGTAAGATCCTGAAAAGGAAGGCGGGCCCGTGATCGAGCTCACGGGGTGCTGGACAGCGCGGCGACCGCGGCGGAACGGCCAGCCAAGGATCGGTGCCAGGGACCCGACAGCCCACAGCAGCCTTCCAGAGTGACGGCAGCCGCCGGAAGCGGTGCAGCAACGAAAGAGAGGCTTTTCGTGGACCAGGACACACCGTCGGTGGACCTGCTGGATTGCGCGCCGACCGTCAGCACGTTTTATGAAGAGATCGTGACAGGTCTGCGGCGGACTCCACCGCGACTGCCCTGCAAATACTTTTACGACCAGCGCGGTTCGCAGCTGTTTGACCAGATCTGCGAGCAGGACGAGTACTATCTGACAGACGCGGACCTGGAGATCATGCGGCGGTACGCGCCGCAGATGGCCGAGCAGATTGGGCCGGGCGTGATGTTGGTGGAATACGGCAGCGGCAGCAGCAGCAAAACACGGTTGCTGCTGGATCATCTGCAGGACGCTGTGGCCTACGTCCCGGTCGATATCTCGCGGGCTCACCTGCAGCAAACGGCCAACACCCTGTCGGCCGCTTATCGGCACATCGAAATCCTGCCCGTCTGCGCCGATTTCACGCAGCCCTTCGAACTACCCACCGCCAGCCAAAAACCGACGCACGCGGCCGTCTTCTTTCCCGGTTCGACCATCGGCAACTTTCCCCCAGACGAGGTGCGGCGATTACTGAACCAAATCGCGACGCTCTGCGGCAGCGGGGGTGGACTGCTGATCGGCATCGATCTGAAAAAAGACGTCGCCACCCTGGAGGCCGCTTACAACGACCAGCAGGGCGTGACCGCCGAGTTCAATCTGAATCTGTTGGAGCGGATTAATCGTGAGCTGGAGGCTGATTTTCAGCCGGACCACTTTCGCCACGACGCCACCTACAACGACGATCAGGGGCGGATCGAGATGTATCTGGTCAGCCAGCGAGCGCAGTCCGTGTCGATCGGCGAGGAAACGTTTGAATTTGACCAAGGCGACAGGATCTGCACCGAATATTCTCATAAGTATACGGTCGCCGAGTTTGCAGAGATCGCGGCCGGGGTGGGATTGGCGCTGCGACGACAGTGGACCGATCGGCAAAACCTGTTTGCCGTGCTGCACTTTGCCAGGATGAACTAAAACCGACTGGTCCGATCAAGCGAGCGGGGATTCAGCGAGCGGGTTCAACCCATGCACAGCACCACACAACACACGCTGACCGCCGACTTGCAAACAGAATATCGCACAATCCGCCAGTTCACCCAGCAGCTGTGCCAGCCCCTGTCGCCGGAAGACTGCACGATCCAGTCGATGCCGGATGTCAGTCCGACCCGCTGGCACCTGGCCCATACGACGTGGTTCTTCGAAACCTTTCTGCTGAGCCGGCAGTCTGATTACCGGGCGTTCGATCCCCACTACGAGTATCTGTTTAATTCGTACTACCACACCGTGGGAAAACAGTTTCCCCGACCGCAAAGAGGCCTGCTCTCGCGTCCCGGGCTGGACGCAATCTGGGAGTACCGCCGTGATGTCGATCAGAAAATGGCAAAGCTGCTGGCCAGCGACAATGCGGCGGACCAGGAAGTACGTCGGATCGTCCAGCTGGGCCTGCAGCACGAACAGCAGCATCAGGAATTGATCCTGACGGACATCAAGCACGTGTTGTCCTGCAATCCGCTCTTTCCCGCTTACCACGCGGCAACCACGCAAGCTGTGGCAACCGCTGTGGCAACCGACTGGCTGGACTTCGACGAGGGGCTGTATGAGATCGGCCACGCAGGCGACGATTTCGCGTTTGACAACGAAGGGCCCCGCCACCGCGTCTTTCTGGAATCCTTCCAGCTGGCTCACCATCCGGTGACCATCGGCCAATATCGGGAATTTATCGACGACGGCGGTTACCAGCGGCCCGAACTGTGGCTGTCGCTGGGCTGGCAAACCGTGTGCGACCACCGCTGGCAGGCACCCCTCTATTGGACAGATCGCGACGACCGCTGGCAGCAGTTCACGCTGTGCGGGTTGAGCGACCTGCGGGACGAGGACCCGGTCTGCCATGTCAGCTACTTCGAGGCGGATGCCTTCGCCCGCTGGGCCGGGGCTCGCCTGCCCACCGAAGCCGAATGGGAAGTCGCTGCGGCGGACCTGCCGATCGAGGGCAATTTCGCGGACAGGCTGGTCTTGCGTGGGGCCGCCATCCAGCCTGGGGCGCCCACGACAACAGACCAGGCACTGCAACGCCTGTTCGGTGACGTCTGGGAGTGGACCGCCAGCCCCTACACCCCCTACCCCGGCTACCAGGCACCCCAAGGCGCCTGGGGAGAATACAACGGCAAGTTCATGTGCAACCAATACGTCCTGCGGGGCGGTTCCTGCGCCACGTCCCAAACACACATCCGGCCCACCTATCGCAACTTCTTTCCGCCCGAGGCCCGCTGGCAATTCAGCGGCGTCCGCCTGGCACGGTGAACAGGCCCCTGCTGGGTTACGATGGAATTTCCGGGTGACGCCGCCCACAAGGGTCAGCCTCCCTACGAGCCGCTGGTCGGCGGTCCGCGGCCAGCAAACCCCAGCCCGCTGCGCCCGTGGTGAGAACAAAATTCATGGTATATATTGCGAAAATTGGCAACGCCTGAACCTTCACCATCTGCTACAAATCGCAGCTGAAGCAGATCCAGGTCGGCAGCATGACGCGAAGTGATGTGCGCAAGATCTTTGGTGCGCCGCACATTGAGCTCTACTCTTCGAAGCATTTGCTTTGCCATGGTTGGTATTACTTCACGGTCGCGACGCCTCGCGACAAAGAGACGGTGCTGAAAGTGCTCTACAACGCCGCCGGCAAGGTGAAGACAGTTGAAGTGGACCATCACTTCGAGGGGGCGCAGGAGGGCAATAATCGCGACCTGCATGCATCGTCTTGTTTTTCTGACTTTTTCCTAAATTCATTTGGGCGCGCAACCGGTTCTTGCGTTCTGGCCTACGAGGGCTTCCGCTGTAGGTGTGCCCAATTGCCGAAAAGCGTAATGAAAACCGTAACTGCGTCGCTGGCGCAAGGAGCAGTGAAAACGATGTTCAACGCGAAATTACGACTGGGTCTGGTGGCTGGTGTGATGGTGTGCCTGACGGCAAGCGGCTGGTCCGTTTGTAAAAGCGAGGCGGTTCCATCGGAGAACACTGCGGAAAAAGAAACGGCGAAAAAGCCAGCGGCCAAGCCAAAGAAGGAAGAAGCGTTTCGCGTGTTCACAGACTTCCCCGTAGATCCTCTGATGTCTGGATGGCAGAGCGGTGCCGGGCAGGCGACGTCTATTCAGAGCCCCGAAGATCTCAAGAAATTCAGCGCCCTGGTTCAAAAAAACCCGCTCTACACCAATCCGAGATTCTGGAAGGGCGACACGCCGGATAAAACGCTCAGCAAGGCGTTGAAGAAGCACAAGGTCGACCTGACCAAGCAGGCACTGGTGGTGTTGCGCTACTCGACCGGACCGAATGACAAAGTGGTTGCAACATCCGATCTCAAGAATCGCGTCCTAACCGTCAAAGTGTCCAAGGTGCACGTGGGCAAGGGTGGGCCACAACCACCGATCGCCATGATGAAGCCGATCGCGGTCGTCGTTGACCGCAGCAAGGTCGACAAGGTGGTGTTCGAATACTGGGGCAAGAAGTCCGAGACGAAGATCCAGAAGACCGCCGCTAAGGTGGCGCCAAAGGTGAACCCGGTTCGGCCGAAGGCCAGCGAAGGCACAAGTCGGTGTGAGGCGCTTACCGCGTCAGCGTCGGCGGGGACCGCTGCCTGCTGGTCCCCGGTCGCTCAGGAAGCCGCCTCTGCGGCGGCGTCGGCCAGCACCGCTTGGCGCAGCTCCTGGGGAAAGTCCGGAAAGGCCGTCAGCACGCGGCTCCAGTTGGGAATCGCTTCGCCGCCCAACGGGTCCTCCTGAAACATCTCGCCCGCGACCACGATCTGCCCGGCAAATCCTTCCACAGCCTGTTCTTCGTCGTGCCGATCGTAATGCAGCCCGTTCATCAGCGCGTCGGCGTGGTACTGCCGGATGGCATCTTGGGCTGAGCGGAGGAAGGCGGACCGCAGGGTAATGAAATGGCCCGGTCCCAGCACGGTCCCCATGCTGGCCAGCGTGCGAAAGATGGTCGTCAAGATGTCGGTCGCCATCTTGATCAGCCCTTTGCCGGGGTCTTCCAGGGAGAGCTGCTGGTGTTTGTGTTCGTACTGGGTACACAAGTCGACCTGGCAGACATGCTTGATCGACGCATTGCGAAATACCTCGGCCAGCGTACCCACTTCCAGGCCCCAGTCGCTGGGGATGCGGTTCGAGCGGGCCAGGCTGGCGGTCACGGCGAATTCGCCGGCCAGCGGATAGCGGAAGCTGTCCAGGTAGACCAGGAAGCGATCGAAGCCCAGCATGGCGATCAGGGCTTTCAACAGGGGCTGGACCAGTAGTCGCACAACCCGTCCGTGCATGCGATCGGTCGTCCGCGCGTAATACGCTTTGCAGAAGTCAAAATCCAATGCCGGATGAGCCATGGGGAGGCAGAGCCGGGCCAGCATTTGGCGATCGTAGCTGACGATGTCGCAATCGTGCAGGGCGAAGGCCTTCAAGCGGGGATCGGCCAGCAAATAACCGAAGGCGGTCCAGACCGAACGGCCCTTGCCCGGCACGGAGAGATTCAGTCCTGCGTCGATCAGCGTTTGGTACAGCCGAGTCACCCGCGGGCCGTCGGTCCACAACACACGGGCCTGCTCGCCCAGCGAGGCGACCGCCTCCTGCGTCTGCCGGAAGTCCTCTTCCTGGGGGGCTACCCCCAGCACGACGACAATCTGGTCGATGTAGCTGACGTCCCGCAGCTGCTGGACGATATGGCCAAAGGCAGCCGCCCGCATATCGTCCGCAGTGACGGGCAGGACAAGCCCAATCTTGTAATTGCGCGTGGCCTGTTCCAGCAGGGCTTCCAGCCGCTGGCGGTCGATCGATCCGAAATCGTGCAGGGTGGTGATCAATCCGTTTTGAACAAAATCCGGCATAAGGGAAAGCTCCTAAATCATTCGTTTCTTCGCCCAACGCCGCTCGGCACCCCCTCCGGATTCGCTTGACGATCCGACACGGGACCGGATGGTCGCGGCTTGTCCAGAATCGACCGCAACTCCTGCTCAACACGCTCGAACGAATAATACTTCCGCGCGGCGCGGTAGTTTTGTTCCACCATCGCCTGGCGGTATTCGTGATCGGTCAACACCTTGCGAACCTGGCTGACGACCTCATCGGTCAAAAACCCTTCCATCACAATCGCCTCAAATCCGCACGGTTCGATATCGGTACGGAAGATTGTGTAGCGGTTACAGAAAATGGGCTTGCGGTAATAGACTGCTTCCAGGAAAGCGTTGCCGAAGCCTTCGAAGGTGGAGGGGTAGGCGACCAGGTCGGCGTGCGGATAGGCGTCCCAGATCGCGTACTGTTTGGCCCCCTGGGGGGTCTGGCCGCGCTGGTCGGCGATATGGTCTTCGGCAAAGACGATTTCGACGCCCAGCATCTCTGCGTACTGGCGGATCCGTAAGCCGTACGATTGCCCTTCGTCGTTGCCGTTATGGGTCACCACCAGCTTGCAGCGAGGATCGTCCAGACGCCGTACCAGTTCGACGGTGTGTTCAATTCCTTTTCGCGGTACGACGCGTGTCGGTTGCAGGATGAGGATATCGTCTTGGTCGATGCCCAGCGTCTCCCGAAAGTCACAGGCATAATCATCGGGCTCGGCGGGCGGATGAGCGAAATCCATCACGTTGGGGATCACGCGGTAGGGCAAACCGGTCCGGCGGCCGAATTCTTCACCAGCCAGGGAACTGATCACGACGTGATCGATATCGGCAATCGCCGGCGGAAATACCGCATCGATGTAGTCGTTGGCCGCATTGATCAGGAACCGCTCTCGCTCCCAGGCAAAGTCGTGATGATGAGCAATACAAGGCAGGCCGGTTTCGATGAGGACTTCCAGCAGGGCCGCCCCCAGCGGAATGTTCAGGGGGATCGTCAGCGAGTTCTGAGCAATCAACAAGTCCAGCGAGAACTGTTCGATGGCGGCGTAGATCTGCTGCTTCATCAAGTTGGCCAGCTCGCGAATATGCGAACTCAGCCCGCGGCTGCGGTAATGCCTGCCGAACAGCTGGTGGTTCAGCGTCTGAATCGAGGGGTGCAGAAAGTCCGCCTCCTCAATGAGAAAAGTCCGCTCGTCTCGCCGATCCGACTTGCCGCAAACAAAAAAGCAATCGTAACCCAGGTGTTCCAGCACGCGCGTCCACTTGCCGATTTCCAGGCTGACACCGTCGGTGCCGTGCACGCGCGTTGCGACGAAACCGATGTTGCGGATTGAAGAATTTTGAGCGTCGGTCATTTTGTCCTTCTTGAACCGGTCGCTGAATCCTGAGGCCCCGGCACTCACTTCCTCACAGATTATCCATACCTGTAATGTTCGAGACCATGGCCCGCAGCTTGCGCCGCAGGACCGAGTAGCTGAAAAAAGCCTTCGCCATCTCGAAATTGTGGTTGACCATCTCGGTCCGATACTCCTCATCGCTAATCACGCGCTGCACATGATCGACCACATCGCGGGTCAGCATGCCGTCCATCGTTACGGAGCGGAAACCTTTGGGCTCGATATCGGTAATGAAGATCGAATAGCGGTTGACCAGCACCGGCTTTCGGTAAAAGTACGCCTCCAGCAGCGCGTTGCCAAAACCCTCGTACAAGCTGGGATAGGTGATGAAATCCGCTTGGGAGTAGATATCCTCCAAGGTGTACAGCTTCTGGCCGGCGGAGCTATCCTCGCGCCGCTGGCCCACGGCCGTGTGCACAAACCTCAGGTCCACCCCTTCTTGTTCGGCCATGTCCCTGAGGGCCAGCATGTAGTCCTGCCCCTCATCTCCCGACTCGTGCGACACGACCAGCTTGCACTTGGGGTTCTTCAATTGCATGATCAGCGAAATGGAATGCTCGATCCCTTTCCGTGGCACCACACGGGTCGGCTGCAGGAACACGATGTCGTCCGGTTCCAAATGGGTGTCGCGGCGGAAGTCCGCAGCATAGTCGTCGGCGACGGGGGGTGGATTTTCGAAATCCAGCACGTTGGGCACCAGGATGGAAGGATCCCCCTTGCGCAACGCCAGCTGCTGCTGGGCGTGGGAATTGATCGTCACATTCTGGATGGACGGCAACCGGGGTGGAAAGGCCATGTCCAGAAAATCCCCAATGGCATTCACCGCGAAACGGGTACGCTCCCAGTAGAAATCGTGATGATGAGCGATCGTGGGGATGCCCGTTTCGGCGATGAAATGCGTCAAGGCAATTCCCAGGGGGATGTGCATCGGAATACAAAGTGCATTCTGCACGATCAAAATGTCGATCTCGAACCGCTTCACAAACTCATACAAGGTACCCTTCAAATGCTCGCTCATCTCGTAAATCTTGTGAGTCAACTCGGGACTGCGCGTCAGCGTCCCAAATGCCCGTTCGTTGATCCACACGTTGCCCGGATCCCCGAAATAGGCTTCCGGCACGAGCATGCTTGCATCCGGATCGCGGTCGAGTTTGCCGGCGTACCAGTAACTGATATGCTTGTGATCCCACAACAGCTTGGCCCATTTGGCGCTCTCCAACGATACACCGTCCGTACCGGCGAAACGGGTCGCCACGAATCCGATCCGCTGTGCTTTTCTTCTTCTCTTTCTGTTGGCCACGTTACAACCCCCGCAAACCAGATCAGCCAATACATGCTGGCAGGTCGGACAACTCCGTAATCACCAGATCGGGCACGACACCGCTGACCCGCAGGTCGTTCTCCCGGCGACGCAAGCTACGGGCATCTCCGGCGAACAACGCGGTGCGAAATCCGACCGCGCCCGCAGGCAGGATGTCCTTCAGCATGTCATTGCCGATATATACAACTTCTGCCGTACCAATGCCCCGCTCGGCCAGACCCTTTGCGGCCAGTTCATACAGCTCTGTGCCCGGTTTCGCGCGACCGTACTGGTACGAATAGTATTGTAATTGCTGATCGAACTCAAAGCCGCCCGCATCCGCCTCCAGCAGCAACCGCCACAGGTCCAGGGTCAGGAATTGAGCGTTGCTGATGAGGCCCAGCAGCAGCCCCGCCGCCTGCAGTTTTTCCAGACACTGCCGTGCTCCAGGCATCGGCCAGACCGGATTGACGCGCATTTCGTACTCGCAGGCCAGCCGCTGCAGGTCGCCATCGCTGGGCCCCCCCGGCCCCCCCGACCCCGGCGTGAACGAGCCGGCCCGCGGGGCTGCCAGGCCTTCGCCCGCCAGGCGGACCAGCGTCTGCCGCCAGACCTGGACCAGGTCGACCTCCGGATACTCAATCCCCGCTCGACTTGCCTGCCGATGTTCTTCGGCAATCTGGTCCCACAAGCACTGCACGCCCTGCTGAGCATCGCCTCGAAAATCGACGCCGGCTGCGGCCAACGCTGCGGTGAAGGCGGCCCCGCGGGCCGCCTCCTGGCTGGCCTCCACATCCCCGCTGGCGCTGATCAGCAAGGTTCCGTAGATGTCAAACAAGGCCGCCCGCACACCCTCCAGCCGGCGCAACACGGGCTGCACGTCCGTCGGTATCGGCTCCATCCACTGAAGGTGGCGGCGAATGATCGGGTCCAACGGGCTACTCATAACTCAACCCGCAACGGGTGAAATCGCGACAGGTCCAAGAAATTCTCCAACACGCGCTGACCGCGCGGCGGCGACCTCAGTTGTTGATCACGATCGCTGCCACCGACCCGCTGGTAAATCTCCACCAATCGCCGGCCACTGCGGGCCAGGGAATATTCACTGCGGACAACCCCCGCATTCTGTTCCACCAACAGCGGATCGCCCCCGCCGCGGGCCAGCGCATCTGCGATCCAGGGGTTGATTTCCCGCAGCCGATCAGACTGGCGCGAATCGCCCGCCACGCGTTCAATCACCTCCTGCTGCAGCGCCACGGGACAGCTGCCGAAGTCCACCAGGCCGTCGTGGATTAACGGGTCGACCTGACGGACCAGCGACTTTAGCGTCGGCGTCGGCTGACCATACGATGCCAGCACGCGGCGGTAGGCGACCGCGATCGAGGTGCGGAAGGTTGGTTCGTGCAACCAGTCCAGCGGCACCCACAGCTGCGGTTGAAGGCCCGCCAGACGAAGGCCGGCGCGGGTAAAGTCGCCCGTGATGGCGGGCAAATCGCGGCCAACCAGCGGCCGGCCGGTCAGCCACGACTCCAGATACACCAGGCCAAACCCCTCGGCGACACTGGTCGTCAGCAGCAGATCGGCCGCGGCCAGGTTTTCCATGTAGGTCAAACCCGCCGGACCCCCCACTTCGAACGCGCAAGGCAATTCGCGCGCAGCGGCAAATTCCTTCCAGCGACCGTAGCTGGGCTGTTCGACCGGATTCAGCGGCGGCAGCGTCAGGGCAAAACAGGTCGAACGGCCCGCCAGTGCCGACCACAATAACAGCTCGCCTAAGTTCTTGCGCCGAATGCCACGCACCGGATAGAGCACGTAACGGTGGTGAGCCGGGATGGCAAAGCGATCGGCCAGCTTGGCACGCGCCTCCTCACGCGGCGGTAGCTCGCCGATCGGGGCGACCGGATTGGGCAACACATGCAACCGCTGCTGCTCTACGCCCGCATCACGCAGGATGGCCTGATCGCGGCCGTTGAGCACCGCGTAGTGAATTTGCGGCGCCTGCGGATACAGCCAGCCAGGCAAGCTATCCGACCGGCCAGCGGCCCACCGCGCGGCCAGCGGGCGGTAGTTGTCCGGACGAAAGTCTTCGGCAAAGTCGTGGATCTGCAGCAACAAGCCGTAACCCTGCCGAGCCAGCGAGTGCAGCGCGTCCGGCAGGGCGACGTTCTTGCCCAGTGAGTGATTGTGCACATGCAGCACCGTCTCCTGCGGTCCAAATCCGGCCTCCTGTAGGACCACCCGCAGCTGGTCCGCCAAATCCTTCCCCTCAGGTCGCACGTTGTCGTAATCCAATCCGCCAATCGCATGGAGCGATAGCTCCAGCCGCCGCAGATCTCCAACCAGACGATCCGGCCAACCAGCCCGCCGCCCGCCGTAAAGCAGCCCAACCGATAGACGGTCCCCATCCGCCACCTCCTGATCCAGGGCGCGCAACTGATTGGCAATCACCTGCGTTACGCCGCCACGGTTCAGATGGTAATGGATCATCGCCAACTTCATATCGATCCGCACCTCACCCTGCCCCCACACCCTGCCGCAAGAGGCTCGCCATCGGGCAGCCGCCCGACCGTCATGCCGCCGGCCCCGCCAGTCGCCACCAGGAACAAATGCAAGTTTGTTGCTGTTTCCGCTCGGTCCGGTTCTCTCGGCCGGGTTCTCTCGCCCGTGTTCTCCTGCCCCGGTTCTCTCGGCCGGGTCTTCTCACCGCCACTGCCACCCTGCGTCAATTCTCCAAATTGACCGCGGCAGGGCGTAAGTCTTTAGCCTACGCGGAACCGGACCGCATCGCCAAGCTGTGCCGTCATGCGGCAGCCAGATCTGCTTTCCGGTGCGCCTTGACGACACACCCCCGCACGTTTTAGATTCAAATTAGCTGTTGAGGGCATGCTCCCATGCCTATGGTAGCAAAGGATTGCGCCTTCCCGGTAGCCTGAGGTATCTTCCTCCTGCCGGCAGGCGACTCCAGACGACCAAAGGAATCCTTGTCAAGGAATGATTGTCATGGCACACACGAACCGTAAGCTTGAAATGGACGATGCCCAGTCGCTGACAACGCGGTCGACCAGGGAGTCCATTGAGTTGATGGTCGAGCTGTTGCGGGGCGAAAATCCCTCACCGACCCACGTCGATGCTCTGCTGGTTGAACTTGCCGAGGGGATCGATCATTGCATCGCAACGCATCAAGTGGAGGGCATCTACGAGGATGCGATCCAGCGAGCGCCCTGGTTGACGGCGGACGGCGAGCGTCTGAAGCAGCAGCTGGCGGCCATGGCCCAATCGCTGCAAGCGCTGCGGATGCTGGCCAGCCGGGGCGGTGGACTTGGCGAATCGCTGGCTGGTCGATTCGAGGAATTTGCCGAGCTTTACGCGGAACACGAGGCGGCCGAGCAGGATTTCTTTCAAGCCGCTTTCCCCGGCCCGGACTGGGCCTTGCAGAGCTGACCGGCTAGCGTCCCGCCCGCAGCCGGTCTCGCCGGAGGCGGGCCCTTGGTCCCCGACCTCTGGCCCCCACCGTGTGTCGCGAGGGCCTTGACCCGTATGGGGGAAAAGGAAACAGCCGTAGGGCAGCGTAAGAGTCCGAGCCACCCTCCCTGGCTTAAACCATCGGCTCAGGATGGCCGTTATCTCTTTTGGGGGTGGCCACCCGCAGCAGCCGGAAGCCGACATCCGAGCGGATGAAACCGTACAAGCTGACCAGGATCAGCGCCAGGGTGATGCTGACCAGCCAGTCGTTGTAGTCCGCACCGGAAAAGACATCTCCCTTGCCGACTTCGGGAAATACGGTCGGGGCGACTGGCAAACCGTAACGCTCAGCCAGCTCGGCAATCTGGATCAGGTGCAATACTGGCACGCCGTCCTCACTCAATCGGGGCGCCACGCCGTCAATGCGGTGCAGGTGCCGTGGCGGTCGCAAATTCAATCCGGGTCG
>WVZU01000301.1:14999-18918 GCA_011772275.1 Planctomycetales bacterium
GCGGCGATAGATTTGCAGCCGCTGTTCGATGCTCTCTTCAAAGCTGGCAACTTCCAAGAGGTCCACTTCATTACGTTGGATTCCTTCCTGGATCAAGCGGACTCCTTCTTCGGTCATACCGAGTCCGCGGTCTTCGTAGCCTCCCACGGATGTGGCCACGGATCGCGTCTCGAAAATTTCGTCCTCGTACAGGATCCGCTCCATATCCAGCCACAGCAATTCCGGCACGTTCGCTCCCCACTGCGAAGCCGCCGCGCTGCTGATCACGATCGGCTTGGCGCGAACGGTCTCCAGGGCCGCGTACAGGCAGATATTCAAGGCGGGAAATGACCCGGACAATCCGCAGGCGACCACGTCTCCTTCTTCGATCTTCGCCCGCCTCAGCATTTCGACGATGACCGCCGCGAAATTCGGATTGACCGTGGTCTGTTTGGCCGACAAAGCGCCGGAAATGCTGGTCACGGCGGACATCGGCAACCCGATCATGCCGCTTTGTGCCGGATCGGTCGCCACGTCCATCGGGGCACTCGTCTCCAGCCGGGCGTAGTAAATCCGCTCCATCGCCTCGGCCGCCACTTTCGCAGCGGCCAGCTTTTGATCGTGGTACGGCCGATGCTTGACCGTTTTCAGGTTTTCGACCAGCAACAAGCCAACCAAAGACCCGACCGCAATCAGGACCAGCGCCGTGCGTGACACCGCGCGGGGTCGCCAGTAGATGTTCTTCATAAACTAAGCTCCACACCGTAGATGATAATCAGAATCAGCCGAATGACGACCGAAGCCGTGATCAAGGCACTCAGCGTTTCCACAAGACCCTGACGGTCGATCCAAATCGCGATCAATCCGGGAATGATATAACCGATCACCGCAATCTCACTGCCAGGCTCGGTGGGAACCCACTGCAACGGCACCACGTCCACGATCGGCAGGCTGGTCATCATCATGCGGACCAGGTACCCAATTAGGATCATCAGCACCGTCCTGCGTTTGCCGTACACGATGATAAACGTGGAGAGCAGGTGGACCACAAAGTAGGTGAACAGGGCCGCGATCAGCGTCAACGCGATGTCCACCGGACGGTTCAAAAACAGGGCAAAATAACCCGGCACCACCATGCCCCCTGCCGCAAGTCCGAACATTTCCGAAAACAGCAGGCTGACTGCCAGGCCGATACCGATGGAAACCGTGAGCAGTTCGATCACTTGAAGGTCCGTAAAGTGCTGCGATTGGCAAAATAACGCACCACATCCAGCCCGATCCCGCCGATGTTGGCCATGCCCATGGCCAGGCACGATCGAGCGGACAGTTCGATCACGATCTCGAAGATGCCGTCCACCGGACGATCTTCGGCAAAGACCAATTTCAGCGGCGGAATGCCCGCATTCGTGGCCGCCCTGGCAAAAATATAGGTGCCGCCGCCGATCAATACGTAATGATCCGCGGGCGGCCAGCTGGCCACCGCGGAACCCAGCTGGTGCGAGCGATCCGGCCGGTCGGCACGGCAATTGAAGATCGCGATGCGTTTTTCCACGTCCGGATACCGTTCCAGCGCTATCCGCCAGATGGTTTCCGTCGATTCCGGGTCGTTGGCGGCAAAACCGTTCACAAAATTGATTTCGCGACCAAAAAAGTCCATTTCATAGGCAAACATGGCGCCAGGATCGGGACGAGCGTTCCACATGCCGGTCAAGGCCGTGGCGCGATCGATTCCCAGGTCGGCACACACCCGTAATGCCAGAGCGACGTTTTCGGCGTGTTCCAGATAGCGGAAATTCGCCATGTCCAGTGGTGTCACATGGTGAAGCTCGTCTTCTCCAATCGTGACCAGCTGCGTGCCACGGTCCTTTGCCGCGCGAGCCAAGATGTCCAGATGCTGCCGCTCGCCTGTAAAAAGCTTTCCCCGAACCGGCACCATGCCGGCCAACGCAGCGGCCACATCCGTCTCGTGCGGGCCCATCACATCCAAATGATCGGCCCGCGCGTTGGTTATCACGCCGTGCGTCGCTCGGACCAGCTTGTCCTCGCTCAACCATTGCAAATACGGTATGAGGGCCATGCATTCCATCACCAGGGCCTGGGCCTGAAAATCGACAGCCGTGTCCACAATCCGCAGCTGTTCGATCACGTTGGCGCGGGACGGGCGAAACACGGGATATTCCGAGCCGTCGGGAAGGATCATCCGCGGCAAGGTACCTGTCGTCTTGGCACAGGTCGTGATTCCCCCAGCGCGGAGGCCTGCCGCAATCAAACGCGTCACACTCGACTTGCCGCGCGTCCCATTCACGTGAATGCGGATGGGAATTTGAGCCAATCGCCGCCGGTGCAGCATGGCTTCGGCTGCCCCGCCCGCCGCCAATAGTGCGGAGGTGGTGAAAAGTACGGTTGCTGCGGTCATGGCTCTGCGGTCCGCAAACAAATTTTCGGGCCGGCCCCCAACCCACGCCGGGGCTCGACGGCGCAGCTTCCTATTGTGCTATACGACCTACCCACCAACAAGTCGACCGCCCCCCACAACCCGCACGGGCCGGGCCGGTCACCCTCAAGCCCCCGAGACCTGCGACGTTCTACCGGCCGGTCGCCGCATCGGTCCCCCGGCTCGGTGCGGGGATATCCCCGCCGCAGCCCCAGGGCCGCACCCGGCCACTGTTGTGCAACCAGGCCATCTGGCACAAAGTCATCTCTTCCAGCGTGATTTTTCGCGGAGTCCAGCTGTGGGTGGTTTTTTGAGCAGCGGATCTGTGCGGGAAGAAAAGGGCAAGCAGAGATGGCGCTGTCCATTGGATGCTTGGTCCTCAGTAGCCGCCCAACAAGCCATGTCGGCAAGGTTGCTGCGCAATCGCCGTTTTGGTTCGTTAAGGCCGTCCGGTCTGTTACAATTACTGGCAGTTCCAGTCGCTCGCCTTGGTNNGGCGAGCTAGACTTGTGGAATTTGGCAGTCTCGGCGCTATGGCGTAAAATCTGGTTATGACGATCGAACAACTCAAACCTGTGTACCAAGCCCAACCGTTTCGCTCCTTTACCCTTCACTTGGCGGATGGCGACAAACTGCATGTGCCGCACGCCGATTTTTTGTCGCACTCGCCTCAAGGCCGCACGTTGATCGTGTATGCAGAGGATGATTCATTCAGCATCGTCGATCTCCTGCTCGTTACGCGGCTAGAAGTCCATAATGGGGCAGTTGTTGGTTCCGGTGACTAGGTCAGTCACCTACGCCGCCCAACATAGCATGGCTGCAAAGCCGCTCCGCGGTCGCCTCGCTCTGTATTCTACCTACCTGCCTGCCTGCCTTCCTTCCTTCGTTATAAACAACTCGCTCCTTCACCATGTTTCCGTCGCGTCAAGCGGCAACCACCATGCCACTCGTTAGCAGTTCCAAGAGGATTCCATATGTCATCTGGGTTCTGGCAAGGCGGCCCTGGAGCTTATCTCGAGGGGCTCCATCAAGATTACCATGCGCACCTCACGTCGCTCAGGGAACGCCTCGAACATTCAACAGATGAAGCCGAACGTGAAAAGATTCGGATTGAGATCCAAGTTACACAGTCAAAGTTCGAACAAAAAGCTGCCAAAATTCGTAAGCTGATCTTCTGATGGCAACCGTCAAGCTGCCTGCCCCCAACAGATGGTAAAAATGTGCCGTCGCTCAGGCTCCGTCAGCACCGCTCTTGAAAGAACCAGATTCAAAATTTGATTCAGCAATAACGCTCGTTGGCGGGCTGACAAATAAGTGAAGACGGGATGAGCGGGTGCGATGGCATCCCTGGGCGGTTGAACATTTGCGGAAAAAATGTCTGTTTCGACCCGGTACGATTCCCCCGGATCACCGCCAACGGACACCCTGGGCCAAGTTCGCCCGTATCCGGAAGGGGGCGGGAATCGAGCGAAGTTGCCCAGACGCTTCCCGGCACGAATGCACGGC
>WVZU01000322.1 GCA_011772275.1 Planctomycetales bacterium
GTAACTTTTCCGGTCGGAATGCGGCCCCACACCTGCCGCAGCAAGATCCGGTAGGTGCCGGAAAAAGCTTCGGGGCAGACGTAGCTTTCCGAGTATCCCTCACCAGCGGACCGTTCGAGGCTGGTATTCAAGTCACCGACCAATACCCCTCCGCCCGTGGTGCGCGGGCTGCGAAAGGAACAGACGCTGCCTCCGGGTTCTTCCACCATCAGGTCCAGATCGGCCTCACCAACCCAGCTGGCTTTGACCACGACGTCGCGCACCATGGCCGCTTTCAGCTGGCCCGCAAATTCCGCCGCGGCATCACTTTCCCCCCGCTTCTGCATCTGGTCAATCATGGCCAGAGCCATCCGCCGCGCTCGATCCTGTATCGATCGTTGTTCGGCCGGCCATGCTCGCCGCACAATTGCCAGCGTCGCCCAGCGGATGGCTTCTTCGTCCTCTTGACGAGCGGCCAGTTCCAATCCACGGCGATACGCTTCGCTTTGCTGGGGAGCCCGAACGGTCACTTCCCGCAACAGCTGCAGAGTTCGATCGTAGCGGCCAAAGCGTTCCAAGTAGCCGGCAATGTACAGGAGGTGGCTGGGGTTGTTCGTGAAATCTACGGCAGATAACAACGTCCGCTCGACCTCCTCGCCAGGCATCTGGCTCATCTCCATCGCCAAGGCCAACGCTTCGTACATCCACGGTTGCACTTGACCACTGCGCAAGGCAGCTCGCAACAAGGCAACGATTTCGTGATGCCGCTGTTCATCACCCTGCCGGTTGAGGATCTGTCGCACCTTGCTTCGCAACACCTTTGGATGAACCTGATGTTTGCTCAGGTAAAGATAGTAGGCTTCTTCCAGATTCTGTCCCGGCTGGGTGCGAACATCCAATCGCGTCACGTAGCTTGTCGGTTGGCCAGCGGTTTTCGACGATCGGCCAGCCGCTGTGGTGGGTGGCGTGTGGGTCGCTTCCGCCGCGGGCGGGGTTTTTCTGGAAAAAATCGTGGGTGCCTGTGGTTGGGCTCCGGCGGCAACCAGGGGTTGGCCGAGCAGCAGGCCACATATGGCCCACGCGATTACCGGCACGTATTGCCGGCTTGTGCGCCGGACGACATCAAGGTGGATCATTACTTCTGCTCCATGACCACAGGGCCAGGTTCCTTCGAATGAAACGCCCCGCAAGGCAACAACCATCACTT
>WVZU01000155.1 GCA_011772275.1 Planctomycetales bacterium
CAGATAGGGGAACTGCAGGTCCACGCGCTGGTCGACTTCACGCTGGACATTTACGCGGCCGAGCTGTTGGTGTTGGCGGGGCCGAGCGGATCGGGCAAGACCACGGCCCTGAACATCATCGGCGGGCTGGACCAGTGCACCTCCGGCAGCATCCTGTTTCGCGGCCAGGACATGACGCGTGCCAGCGGTCGCGAGCTGACCCGTTACCGGCGCGAGTCGGTCGGGTTCGTGTTCCAGTTCTACAACCTGGTGCCCGATCTGACGGCGGTGGAAAACGTGATGGTGGCCACCGAGCTGTGCGAGCAGCCGCTGGACGAACGCCACGCTCTGCAACTGGTCGACCTCGACCAGCGGCTGCACCATTTTCCTTCCCAACTATCCGGCGGGGAACAGCAGCGGGTGGCGATCGCTCGAGCCCTGGCCAAGAACCCGGACCTGCTGCTGTGCGACGAACCCACCGGGGCGCTCGACTTCGTCACCGGCAAACGGGCCTTGCGGCTGCTGAGCGACGTGGCGCGAAAGATGGGCAAGACGGTGATCATCATCACGCACAACACGGCCATTGCGGAAATGGCAGATCGGGTGGTTCACCTCCGCTCGGGAGAAATCGTCTCGGTCGACATCAACCCAACTCCCAAAGAGGCCGAGGAGATCGTCTGGTGAAATCGCTGGACCGCAAGCTGCTGCGGGAGCTGCGCCGCACACCCGGCCTGCTGCTGGCCATCGCGTCGATCATCACCGTGGGGGTGATGATGTTTGTCTACATGCGCAGCACGTTCTACAACCTGAACACGGCCAAGTCCCAGTACTACGCTCAAGGCCGCATGGCCGATTTTTGGATCGACGTGAAAAAGGCCCCGCGGGCCGAGCTGAACGCGATTGGTCAGCTGAGCGGGGTGACCGAAATTCGCTCACGGATCCAGTTCTTTGCCGTCGTGGATCTGCCCCAGGTGGCCAAGCCGCTGAACGGGCTAGTCCTCTCCCTGCCCGACCGCCGGACCTCCTTGATCAATGACATCCACCTGGTCCGCGGCAGTTATTTTACTGAACAACGTGACAACGAAGTCATTGTCAACGACGCCTTTGCCCGCCGCCGCCACATCCAGCCGGGCGACTGGATCCATTTGATCCTCAACAATCGCCGCCAGGAACTGTTCGTGGTGGGGACGGCGATCAGCTGCGAGTTCGTCTATTCGCTGGGGCCGGGCGCCTTTGTGCCCGACCCCGAACATTTTGGCGTGTTTTATTTGAAAAAGACCTTTGCCGAAGAGGTGTTCGATTTTGACGGCGCGGCCAACCAGGTGGTGGGCCGCCTGGCGCCCCAGCTGCAGGACCACCCCGAGGAATTCCTCCGCCGCGCCGAACAACTGCTGGATCCCTTCGGCGTGATCAGCACCATCGGACGCAAAGACCAGGCCTCGCATCGGTTTCTCAGCGACGAGATCCGGGGCTTGGGGGTGTTCGCCACCTACATGCCGGCCATCTTCCTGGCCGTGGCCGCCCTGATCCTGAATGTGCTGATTTCCCGGCTGACCGAACAGCAGCGGACGGTCATCGGGACCTTAAAGGCGATCGGCTACAGCAACGCGGCCATCTTTTGGCACTATCTGAAATTCGGCGTCGCCGTGGGGCTCCTCGGCGGACTGCTGGG
>WVZU01000235.1:0-5209 GCA_011772275.1 Planctomycetales bacterium
ATCACGTCGACGGCAATCATGCGACAACGCGCCTTTTCTCGGTCGACCGACAGCAGCCGGGGTGCTGGCCGCCCAGCCCGCCTTGGAAAGCACCCCGGCTGATGACGTCTACGGCAATCATGCGACAACGCGCTGATCCTCGGTCGACCGACAACAGCCGGGGTGCTGGCCGCCCAGCCGGGGTGCTGGCCATCCATCCCCCGTCTTGAATCCCGCACGCGAAAGCGATCACACAAAATTCAATCGCTGCCGCTGCTCTTCCCCCTTCCTACTCCCCGCCACCGGCGACACCCAGCGAGTCATCGGAAACGCCCAGGTCGACGTCCGCCTGTCCGCCGGCAGCTTGCTGCCCGTCATGGTGCCCGGACACGGATCGGGTGATCATGACATCAAACACGTTTTCGACCTGCATGCCCGCTTTGCAGGATTCGGCGAACGCGGCGAGGAACTGGTCGACCATCGACGCTTCGATCGTCAGCGAGGGCTGGACGCGGAGGACCAGCGGACGGGAACGAGTTACCTGGCTGTAGATCCCGTACTTTTCGAACAGGGTCTGCATCTGGAAGATGGCGGGCAGGGTTTCCACGATTTCATCCAGATGCCGCGAAAGGTACTGGATCATGCCGGCCGGATCCGCGCGCTTGATGTGGGCCGCCACCGATTCGGTCAGGGGCGCCAGTTCCACGCCGATCATCAGTCCCATCCCGCGCACCTGGCGGATGTAGCCGCCGGTCTGTGCTTGAATCTCGCGGAGCCCCTCGATCAGCTGCTGTCCACGCTGCGTTGCGTTCTGGATCAGGTCCGTGTCGGTCAGCGTTTGCAGGGTGGCCAGCGCGGCTGCGCAGGCGAGGCTGCCGCCGCCGAAGGTACTGGTATGCAGGGCGAAGCTGTCCAGGGTGCCGTAGGCCCGCCGCCACAGGTCGCGGCGGGCCAGGGTGGCCCCGATCGGCATCAGGCCCCCACCCAGACTTTTGGCGACCGCGATCACGTCGGGTTCCACGCCTTCGTGCTGGCAGGCAAACATGGCACCGGTCCGCCCCATCCCGGTCTGCACCTCGTCCACGATCAGCAGCGTCTGGTTCTCGCGACACAGGGTTTGGGCTTTGGAGAGGTAACCGGCGGGCGGCACGACCATGCCGCCCTCCCCCTGGATCGGCTCGACAACAAAAGCGGCGAACTGCCGAGTGCCCAGGGCGCGTTCCAGAGCCGCCACGTCGCCGTAAGGCACACGCCGACAGTCGGGCAACAGCGGTCGAAACGGTCTCTGGTATTCGTCGTTGCCGGTAACCGACAAGGAACCGAAGGTCTTGCCGTGGTAGGCTCCCTCGCAGGAGAGAATGGCTTGCCGATCGGAGGTTCGTCGAGCCAGTTTGAGGGCGGCCTCGACCGCCTCGGTGCCGCTGTTGCAGAAGAAGACCATCTCCAGGCCCTGGGGCGCCACGGCGACCAGCCGTTCGGCAAGGGCCGCCGCGTGGGGATTGATGGCCGATTGGGCAAAGCCTGGCGCGAGCTGTTGGAGCGACTTGGTGATGGCCGCCACGACTCGAGGATGATTGTGCCCCAGGTTCAGCGAACCAAAACCGGCGACAAAGTCCAGGTACTTGCGACCTGACTCGTCCCACAGGTAGTTCCCCTCGCCCCGCACAAATATTCTGGCCAACCCGGCTTGCCCGGCCACGTCGACAATCACCGGGTTGACGTAACGCCGGTACCGCTTGGCCGCACTGGCAGCCAGCTCGGCAATCGCCGGCACCACCCCGGCCAGGGCGGGGCCCGGCGGCCGCGCCGCGGCCTGCTGCCCAAGCGACGGATCCTCCCCGCCACCACAGCCGGACGCCGCGGCCGACGCCGACCAGGCCGCGCCCCGCTGTGTCGTCACCTTGAGGAAATTGGCCCACATCGACTCCTCCAGCGGCTGACCGAACGACAGCAAACGGTCGAAGCGAAAACCGTTGGCCATGGCCAGCTTGCCAATCTCCTCAATCTTGGCCGAACTTAAATCGCGCCCCAACGAAAAACACTCGTCTCGACCCTCCAGGGCCAGATTGATCGTCTCCCCCAGGCAGGCCGGGATCATGCCGAAATGAAATTGCAGAAATACCGAATCGCGGCCCATCACCTCGGGTATCTCTGTGACGCCGCCCGAGATGATTAAGACGTCGTCCCGTTGAGCGGAGCGGCCGTAAACGTCCGCCGGCACGCCAACGTCGACCACCACGCTGCTGGGCTGGAGGGCAAACTGATCAATACACCCCCCCGTCGACGTCGCGGAAAGGATGATCCGCGCCTGGGAAAGGGCCGTCGCAATATCATCAAAAGCTGTCGCCCCCAACGATGCGGCCAAACGGTGCACCCGATCGGTCGCGCGGCGCGAAACCAACAACAGACGACCCACCTCAGGGGCCAGTATCCGAGCCGCCGCCGTGGCAATACTGCCAGGTACGCCGATAATCGCCACCGTCTCGTGAGCAAGATTCAGACCAGCCTCCGCACAAACGTGCTCAAGGTTCCGCAACGCGGCAAAAACCGTGAGACTGTTGCCGGTCGTGACGGGGACCGGGCTGTGTCGAGCCAGATAAGATCCCTGGCCGCCAATGACTCCCGTCAGCGAACCAAGTCCCACAATGCCGGCACCCCAGTCGGCCGCCATCTGCAACGCCGCTTCGGCATGACCCATGGCACGGTCCGGATCCGCCAGGATCTGGTGGGCGTCCAGCGGAATCTCGTACAACCGCCCCTCGGCCACCCTGCCGCTGGGCGATCGCAACTGTCGCAGCTCGTCAATGACCGTCGTGCAATCCACACGCCGGCGACCGGCCGCCAGACTGATCGCCAGCGCACCCTGCACCTGACTGCTCAGCTCAAACAAGTTCCCCCTGCCCCACACGTTGCTGATTGTGCCACGGTCTTCCAGTTCGAAGAACGTGCGGCTGGCACGGGAAAGAGGGTGAACAAGAAAAGCAAACTTCATCGTCTAGCTGGTGGTGAAATTCCGATCGCGCGCCACGGTCGGCCACAGCGAACTTCCGTCGTGAGTCCTTGTCCCTTCGGCTCGTCTTCATCCCCGGGATCCGTCCAGTTTACCCTCCCTGGACAGCAGACACCCATTGACAATCGCTGATGATTTACTCAGCATAACTCTGGTCGCTTGGGGGGACAACCGTCATGGGGGGGACAACCGTCATGGGGGGAGACAGCCGTCGGGGAGCCGTGCCGGCAGCTGCCCGTTCTGCAGTGTCCACCGTCGACGGGGTCGGTATAATTGCCCCTATGAAAACCTCTCCATCCCAAAACCTGCTACCATCGGCCCACCTTTAACGATTCGCTGTGCCCGGACTAACGGGAACACACCTCCCGTGGCCGCAGGCCAACTGTTCAGCCGTCATGTTGTGGCCTAGCGCCGTAAAAATCCCGTGAACTGCACCGAAGAAACCACCTTCAGCCGGTTTTCCGGGTGCGGGGTTGCGCTTCAATCCACCGGATGCGGCCAGCTCGGTTTATGAAAAACGACTTTTTCCAACGTTACTATCCGATTGTCCTGGGGGCCTTCTTCGTCGCCTTCTTCGCGGTGATGGTCGGCCGGCATCATGCGCGGAAGACGGACAACAACAACATCCGTCAGTGGCTGCCCAAGGACTTGCCGGCCACGCGCACCTATGACGAGTTCTTTCGACATTTCGGCAGCGACGAGTTCGCGATCGTCAGCTGGAAAGGCTGTACGATGGACGACCCGCGGGTCCCGAAATACGCGCGGCTGCTAAAGGAGTATCGTGACCAGCGGGGCGAGCGGTTTTTTGCCGAGGCGCAAACGGGTCCGCAGATGCTGGAGCAGTTGACCAGCAAGCCATTCGACTTAAAGGCAGAGGAGGCTCGGCAGCGGTTACAAGGCATCTCGATTGGACGTGACGGGAAGAGCACCTGTGTGATCGTGAAGTTGACCAGAGCGGGCGACGCCAACCGCCGCAAAACGGTCGACGTTCTGCGGCACCTGGCGACCACGGGTCTGGACACCCCAACGGTCGATGTGACCGAGGCCGACGTTCACATGGCGGGAGACGCGGTGACCAACGCCGAGGTGGATATTGCCAGCCAGCAAGCCATTGATTCGCTGGTCACCTTCTCGATCCTCATCGCGGTCACGTGCGCTTTTCTAGGCTTGCGCAGCATTGGCCTGGTGTTCGTCGTGTTTCTGGCAGCGATCTACAGCTCTTTTGCTCCCGAAGCCGCCGTGTATTGGCTGGGTGGCAGCATGAACCTGGTGCTGGTTGTGATGCCGGTGCTGGTCTATGTGTTGACGCTGTCGGCCGGTGTCCACCTGGTCAACTACTATCGCGACGCCCTGCTGGACGCCCCACCCCAGGACGCTCCGCGGCTGGCCGTCTCCCATGGCTGGCTACCTTGCACGGTGGCGGCCGGCACCACGGCCATCGGCCTGGGATCGTTGTGCGTCAGCCCGATCCAGCCGGTCAAGGATTTTGGGTTTTATTCGGCCTTAGGGGTCGTAGTCAGCCTGGCGTTTGTGTTCCTCCTGCTGCCCTGCCTGCTGGTCGCGCTGCAAAGGCTGGCCCCGCGCCGCACCAAGCCCGCGGGGCTTAGCCGGCTGGCCCTGCCCGCTTGGGACCGCACCATTGCTGCCTTTGGCGGGTTCGTGGTGGATCACAAGCTGGTCATGGGCGGAACCTGTCTGTTGGTACTGATCGCTTTCGGCTGGGGCGCCTGTTTCATCAAGACCTCGGTGCGGCCCAAGCGTTTCTTTGACGAAGACAGCCGGCTGATCAGCGACTACCGCTGGCTGGCCGACCCGCAGCGGTTTGGACCGCAGGTGCCGATCGAACTGGTGGTTCGCTTTGACAATCGCCAAAACCCGCTGAACACGTTGCGCCAGCTGCAACTGGTCAGCGACCTGCAGGCCGACCTGCTGAAGAACCGCTCGGACCTGGTGGCCAGTGCCATCTCGGCATCCACCTTCTCCCCGCACCTGGACGTCGACCGCCGCATCCGCTTCACCATGAACAAGCGGCTGGCGGCCAATCGTCCCGCCTACCGGGACGTGCACTATTACAGCAGCGAACCCGCGAATTCGGGCGGGAAAGGCCAGCAGGCGGCGGAGGAACCCCCGCCCGTCGAACTGTGGCGGATCAGCGCTCGCATCGAAGAAACCGAGAAAGACTATGACGAAGTCACCCGTGAGGTAGCTGAATACGTCGAC
>WVZU01000235.1:5260-5461 GCA_011772275.1 Planctomycetales bacterium
CCAGCGCGGACCACGATCGGCTGGAGGAAAAGGCCCTCGAGGCGCTACAAAATTTCCAGCAAGAGCACGCCGACGACCCAGACAAGCTGGCGGCGGCTCAACAGACATTCGACGATCAAATGGATTTCTTGCGGAAACGGCATGCGGCCCACCTGACCGACCTGACCGACGATACCGTAGGAGTCGATGTCGTCTACACAG
>WVZU01000235.1:5487-21742 GCA_011772275.1 Planctomycetales bacterium
TGCTGGCCTTCGTACTCATCGCCGTCGTGATGGTCGCCTGGTTCCGCAGCCTGCGGGCCGGGCTGCTGACGATGTTCCCCAACGTCTTCCCCGCCGCCGTGATCTTCGGCTACATGGGCTGGCGAGGCCTGATTGTCGATATCGGCTCGATGATGACCGCCAGCGTGGCCATGGGCATCGCGGTGGACGACACGGTGCACTATTTGACCTGGTTCCGCCGCGGCCTGCAAAACGGACTCTCTCGCCGCGACGCGCTGATCGACGCCTACCAACGCTGCTCGCGGGCCATGGCGCAGACCACCATGATCGCCGGGCTGAGCCTGCTGGTCTTCGTCTTCAGCAGCTTTCAACCCGTCTCCCAGTTTGGCCTCTTGATGTTCGTGCTGTTGGTGGCCGCGCTGGTCGGCGACCTGATCTTCCTGCCGGCCCTGCTGGCCAGCCGGGCCGGGAGACTTTTCGAGCCCAGTCCTGCCGTCGCCCTCCCCACCCCAGTGGAACAGCCGGTGGCGTAGGCGGCCCGCCCCCTGGCGGCCGCCAGCAGCTTGACCCCTCGCGGCAATCCCGCCAAGGGCGAACCCCTCTGGCGTCCAAACTAAGGGACTGGCTACATTTCTACCTACCATTTCGCGACCGGGTCGTGGACAGGGCCGCGGAAGCGGCCGGACCCGTCGCTGCGGCTGCCGGCTGTGGCAGGAGGCCAAGGGATACCCGCCGGTCGACCGGCGGGCAGGCCTTCCAGGGCGGACGAGCCTGTGGGGGGATTTATGGACCAGCCAACCTGGCAGTTACAGATGGGAGAGGGCCCCTTGGTGGCGGCCGCACTCCACGACGGCCACGCGGTTCGTGACGAACTGATCCCGCTGCTGGCGATTGCCGATAGCGAGCGACTCCGCGAAGAAGACCCTTTCACCGGCCTGTGGACGACGATGGCACCCACCCGCCTTCTCGGACTCCGCTCGCGGTTCGAACTCGATTTGAATCGGCCTCGCGAAAAGGCCGTCTACCGGACGCCGCAAGATTCGTGGGGGCTACAGGTCTGGAAGGCTCCCCTGCCCGAAAAAGTCGTCAGCCGGTCGCTGGCCGCCTGGGACACCTTCTACGACCATGTCCACGCCTTGCTGGCCCGGCTGGTCGAACAGCATCCGCAGGTGGTGGTCTTTGACATTCACAGCTACAACCACCGGCGCGGTGGGCCAGAAGGCCCGCCAGCCCCGCCTGCCGAAAACCCGGAAGTCAACCTTGGCACCGGCAGCATGGACCGCCAGCGGTGGGCACCGATCGTTGACCGGCTGATCCACGAACTGACAAACTATGACTATCAAGGCCGCCACCTGGATGTCCGTGAAAATGTCAAGTTTTTTGGGGGACATTTTCCGACCTGGATTCATCAGACCTTTCCGCAAAACGTCTGCGCGGTGGCCATCGAATTCAAGAAGTTCTTCATGGATGAATGGACAGGACAACCCGATCGAGATCAGCTGTTCGCCATCGGCCAGGCGCTGCGGGCAGCGGCGGAGGGTGTCGGGGAGGAATTGCAAGCTGTGGGTTAGAAAGAGGGGAAAGCCCTGCACGATTTGCGACCCATGAACGGAAGTCCTGGACGGTCGGTTGCCGGCCGATCCGCCGCGACCGGCCTGCTGAGCGACCTTTTCCTTTCCGCAGCCGGCCCTGGCGACAGTCGCCGCTGCGGGCGGCGAATCCAGCCGGCGGGGGTGTCCGGTTTCGGCCCCCCGCGGGGGGAGCTGCGGGGTGTACGGCGCCCGCTGGCCAGCCGGGGGCCCGTTTTCTTTGCGGGGGGGCTTGCCGACCAAGCCGCCTCGTGGCCATGGTGATCGTTGGTCCGCGGATTGCGACACAGTGTCAGGTCGCAGCCGCGGGAAGGATGAGCGAAGGAGTGGCGTTGTGAAGATTGGTTTTTTGGTCAACGACGTGATGACCGAACAGCCGGGGTACACCACCATGCGGCTGGCCCATGAGGCGCATAGCCGCGGCCACGATACGTGGGTGATGGGTGTGGGAGAATTGGCCTACGATCCCGACGACTGTATTCGTGGCC
Source organism: Planctomycetales bacterium (assembly GCA_011772275.1). Lineage (GTDB taxonomy): Bacteria > Planctomycetota > Planctomycetia > Pirellulales > UBA7805 > CS4-C045. The sequence continues at coordinate 7,544 of WVZU01000235.1, forward strand.
GGGCCCGCGCGGCCCGCCCGGAAAGGCGGTGCAAAACTCCCGAATCATATACCGCGGAATTGCAAGGGAACCACGCCGTCCGCCATCGGATTACGGTGGACGACCTGGACGTGCTGATGCTGCGCAACGTCCCTTCAGACGATCTGCTCAGCCGTCCTTGGGCCGTCACGGCGGCGGCCGAATTCGGGAGGCTGGCCGCTCGACGCGGCGTGATTGTGGTAAACGACCCCAACGGGCTGGCCAAAGCGTCCAGCAAGATGTATTTCCAATTGTTTCCGGAAGAAGTTCGCCCCCGCACCCTGATCACCCGGGACAACGCCGAGATCAAGGCCTTCGCCCAGGAGGAGGGTGGCAATATCGTGCTCAAACCGCTGCAAGGCTCGGGCGGTGCGGGTGTCTTCCTGGTCCGGCCGGACGATGTTCCCAACATCAACCAGATGATTGACGCGGTCAGCCGGGATGGCTTCGTGATCGCTCAACAGTACCTGCCGGCCGCGGTCGACGGCGACATGCGGCTCTTCGTGATGAATGGGCGGCCGCTGCAGGCCAAGGGCAAGTACGCCGCCTTTCGGCGTGTGCGTAGCGGGGGGGACATGCGCAGCAACATTCACGCGGGCGGCAAGCTCGCCCCCGCCGAGGTCGATGACATGGCACTCAGAATCGCCGAGATTGTCCGGCCCAAGCTGGTCCAGGACGGCATGTTTCTGGTCGGGCTGGACATCGTCGGCGACAAGCTGATGGAGATCAATGTCTTCAGCCCGGGCGGCCTGGGCAGCGCGCAACGCTTTACGAAAATCAATTTCAACCGATATGTGATCCACGCCTTGGAACGCAAAGTGAACTATATGAATTTTTATGGCCGCAATTTTGACAACGTCGACATGTGCACGTTGTAGCGAACTGTGGCAGGTCTCCGCATTCGGAATACGGGAGAGGATATGCGGATCGGGTTTATCGTCAACGACGTCAAGACGGAAGAGGGCAAGTTCACAACCAGCCGTCTGGGACAGGCCGCCGTCAATCGTGGGCACGAAGTCTGGGTCCTCGGCGTGGGAGACCTGGCATACGATCCCGATGACATGGTTCGCGCCCGGGCGACGTCGGTTCCCAAAGAGCGTTACGGCAGCAGCGATTCCTACACAATGGACTTGCAAGGCAAGCGGGCGGTGCAGCGGCGGATCACCTTGGATGAACTGGACGTGCTGATGTTGCGCAACGTCCCCTCCGACGATTACTTAAAGCGTCCCTGGGCCTCGACGGCGGCCACCGAGTTCGCCCGCGTCGCCATGCGGCACGGCGTCATCGTGCTCAACGATCCCAACGGCCTGGCCAAAGCCTCCAGCAAGATGTACTTCCAGCTTTTTCCCGAAGAGGTCCGGCCGCGGACCCTGATCACGCGGTCCCGCGACGAGATCAAGGCATTTGCACAGGAAACGGGGACCATCGTGATCAAGCCGCTGCAAGGTTCGGGCGGTGCGGGCGTGTTTTTAGTCCGCCCCTCCGACATCCCCAACCTCAACCAGATGATCGACGCGGTCAGCCGCGACGGATTCGTGATCGCTCAGGAATATCTCCCGGCTGCCGAACAGGGCGACCTGCGACTGTTTGTCATGAACGGCCGTCCTTTGAGGGTCGGTCGAAAATACGCTGCCTTCCGTCGCGTCCGCAGCGGCGGCGACCTCCGCAGCAACATCCACGCCGGTGGGACGAAAGCGGCCGCCGAAGTCGATTCCAAGATCCTCCACATCGCGGAAGTGGTGCGTCCCAAACTGGTCCAGGACGGTATGTTCCTGGTGGGACTCGACATTGTCGGCGACAAACTGATGGAAATAAACGTCTTCAGCCCCGGCGGACTCGGCAGTGCTCAACTGTTCGAAAAAGTCAACTTCGCCGCCACGGTGATTGAATCGATCGAGCGGAAAGTTCAGTACATGCAGTATTACGGACGAAATTTTGACAACGTCGACATGTGTACCTTGTAAAGGGCCAGGGTTCCACGGTCTGGAGCGCTCGTCGATGACCTGCCACTCCCGGCGATCTACCTGACCTTCCGGCCGGAGAGGGGAGCCCGTTCCCCAGAGGCGACCATGCTGAAAACACGCCAGAAACTCGGCAAGTATCAGATCGAGCGGAAGTTGGGGGAAGGCGGCTTTGCCCTGGTCTACCAGGCCCGCGATACCATAGAAGGGGTGCGGGTCGCCCTGAAAATACCCTATCCGCACCTGGTGACGCCGGACACCCTGGAGGATTTTCGCCACGAGGTCCGCGTTGCCGCGCGGTTGGAGCATCCTCATATTTTGCCGCTGAAGAATGCCGAATTTATCAATGGCCATTTCGTCATCACCACGGCGCTCGGACAAGGTACGCTCGCCGACCGCCTCCAAAAACGATTGTCGTTTGCCACGGCACTCGACTTTGCCGAACAGATGCTGGCTGCAGTGGCGTATGCCCACGAAAACCGCATCATCCATTGCGACATCAAGCCAGACAATTTTCTGCTCTTCCCCGGCAACCGCCTCCGCCTGACCGATTTTGGCATCGCACGCGTGGCGCAAAAGACGATCAAGGCTTCCGGCGAAGGGACGGTGGGCTACATCGCGCCGGAACAGGCCATGGGCAAGCCCTCCTTCGCTTCGGACGTCTTCAGCCTGGGGCTGATTCTGTATCGCATGTTTTCCGGCCAGCTACCGGACTGGCCTTACGACTGGCCTCCCGTCGGTTACGATCGTCTCCGCCGCCGCCTGCACCCCGAGATGCTGGGGGTGGTCCGCAAAGCCGTACAGGTCGACGTCCGTCGTCGCTACCGCAACGCGGGCCAGATGCTGGCCGCCTTCGGCCGAGCCAAACCGCGCGCCATCCGGTTTGCGGCCAGCCGATACGGGCAAGCGAAGCCCAAAACGACGCGCCGCGACTGGCAGGCGATCCGGCGCCAGGAATTTGTGCGTCAGTTCGGAAAACTTCTGGAGGCCCGCTTCGCCTGCTCGGCATGCCAGGGTCCCGTCTCCGAACCAATGACCTGCTGTCCCTGGTGCGGGAAGGCTCGACGGAAACACGACGCCGAAACGCGATTCCCCATCCACTGCCCCCGCTGCCACCGCGGGATGAAACTCGATTGGCGCTACTGTGCCTGGTGCTATGGCCCCGGTTTTGAAGTCCAAGGCAATCGCGCCTATTCCGACGTCCGCTACACCGCTCGCTGTGAAAACGAACGTTGCGAGCGAAAAAAGCTGATGCCTTTCATGCGATACTGTCCCTGGTGCCATACGCGCGTCCGCCGCACTTGGAACATTACAGGCTCGCAAGAAAAGTGCGCCCGCTGCGACTGGGGAGTCCTGCGGGCCTTCTGGAGCTACTGTCCGTGGTGCAGCAAGAAACTCTGAAGTTTCCGGAGCGTCCCTGGTGATGGAAGAGCGTGATCAGCAGGAACCGTGGGACCAGCTTCGCCGCCTGGTGCAACAACACGACGCACAAGAACTTGCCGGCTTTCTGGAAGAACTCTCGCCGGGAGAAGCCGTCCGTGCCGTACTCCGCCTGGACCCGGCCCATCAGACGCAGCTCCTCTTGACCCTGGCCCCCCAGGACGCTGCAGAACTCATCGAAGAGATGCCCCATGCCGAGGCGGCGGGGCTGGTGGAACACTTGCCTGCCGAAACCGCGGCCGCCATCGTACAGCAATTGCCCAGCGCCGAACAAGCGGATCTGGTCGGCGAACTGCCGATGTCCGAAGCGGACGCGATCCTCGCAAACATGGAAGTTCCCCAAGCGAACCAGTTGCGTTCGCTGGCCAGTTATCACAACGATGTGGCCGGCGGCATCATGGTCACGGAATTGCTCTCTTATCCCAGCGAATTCACCGTCGACGACGTGATTGGGGACCTGCGGGCCAACGCCGACCGATATGCCCGGTTCAACGTGCAGTACGTCTTTGTGACCACGAACGGCCAACGCCTGGTGGGCGTACTGCGGCTCCGCGATCTGCTCCTTTCGCCCCGCAACGTCATGGTCAAGCAGATCATGCAGCAGGATTTGTTATCGTTTCCTGACGACGCCACCTTGGACGAACTGCGCGAGTTTTTTGACAGCCACAATTATTTTGGCGTGCCGATCACCGATCGCCGAGGGTGCCTGCTGGGCGTCGTGCACCGCTCGGCCGTCGAAGAAGCACTCGGACAAAGGGCCGAAAGTGACTACCGCCGCTCGCAAGGTATTCTCTACGAGGAACTCCGCAGCATGCCCGCCCTCGTCCGCTCGCGAAGGCGGCTCGGCTGGCTGACCGTCAACATCCTCCTGAACGTTGTCGCGGCCAGCGTGATCGCGTTTTTTCAGGACACCCTGGCCCAGGTTATCGCGTTGGCGGTATTCTTGCCGATCATCTCCGATATGAGCGGTTGCACGGGCAACCAGGCGGTGGCCGTCAGCATGCGCGAACTGGCACTGGGTGTTGTCAAACCGTTCGAACTGGCGCATGTCTGGCTGAAGGAGATCACCGTCGGCATCCTCAATGGACTGGCACTGGGCCTTTTGATCGCAACCGTCGCCGTGCTCTGGAAAGGAAACCCTTACCTGGGATTGGTCATCGGCACGGCCATGGCCACCAACACCATAATCGCCGTGTCGCTGGGAGGACTCTTGCCGCTGGCAATGAAACGCATGGGCATCGATCCGGCCCTGGCCGCAGGACCTGTCCTCACCACGATTACCGACATGTGCGGCTTTTTCCTGGTGCTGGGCATCGCCACGCTGATGCTGCCCTTTTTGGTCCCCTAGCAGCCACTAAAAATAACGGTTCTTCCGCAGCATCCGTGGGTAGATTGCTGTTTCTCAAGGGTGGCCACAGCGGCAGTTCGTCCGCCTGGGGAAGAAGTGTGAGCAGCAAGGAGCATCGGGACAAGCGGGGCGTTTAAGGGTATTCGGTTAAGAGGATTCGGTTAAGAGTACATTTCATCGCAGTCTTAACCGCCACGCTTAACCGGATACCCTTAACCGACTTGCTTAACCACGCCCCACAGGCCAAATAATATCGCTGAGTGAAAAAACTCCAGCCATTGCTGGCAGCCATCCAACTCAATTCCTTTCTTCAATGGACCATTCCGTTTTCTATGTCAGTCGCTTTTTACTCACAGATTCCTCTGAAGACCCAAAACAACTTCCCCGTTGCAAGGGGAGAGGACAAATCCAAACCGACGACGACGGGAACAAGTGGGGCAGGCAGGGATGGAACCTAAAAACATGCCACCCCCTGCACGCCAGGTTCGGCTCAGGCAGCCTTGCCGACCTGGGAACCACCCTGCTGCGGCGCAGGTGCTTCCGGTGCTAGGACGCGAACTTCCAGCGGCCGCACGGCATCCAGGTGAATATCGCGTTGAGGAAAGGCAATCACGATTCCGGCCTCGCGGAACAGTTCGTCAATCTTAAAGCGAACCAGCGACTCAATCGTCATCCGCCGGGTCAAGGATGTCATTTGAACCCAGAAGTTAAGCTGGAATTGAAGAGAGTTGTCACCGAATTCCCGGAACCATACGAACGGGGACGGATCGACCAGGACCATTTCCTGCAACTTCGCCGCTCGAATCATCAGCTCCTCGACTTGCTTTGTCGGGGACCCGTACGCCACGCCTGCCATGACTTCGCAACGGACCATGGTGTCGGAGAGCGTCCAGTTGGTGACATTGTTCTCCAGAAACTTGCTGTTGGGAACGATAATTTCCAGGTTGGCGCCGGTCTTGACCCGCGTGCTGCGGGCACCAATCGTTTCCACCGTTGCGAAAAGGCCATCCACCTGGATAAGGTCCCCCACCCGAATCGGACGTTCAGCCAGCAGGATCAAGCCCGAGATAAAATTGTTCACCACATTCTGACTGCCAAAGCCGACACCCAGGGCCACCGCACCACCCAGCAGCGTGAAGGCGGTCAGCGGCACGTTGACGATTTTTAAAGCAAATACGGCAAACAGGATCAGCAGAGAGTAGAACAATACCGTTTGCAAGGCCGAGGCGGCGCTGGGATTGACCCCCACCCGCGGCAGGAATCGATTGCCGAACAGGCGGCTGATCACGCGCGAAAGCAGATAGCCGACGAACAACAGCACGACACCCATCACGATCTTCCTGACCGTGATCGGACGATCGTCAATCGACGCCAGTTCGTGGTTCCAGGCTTGAACGATCGCCTCGTAGGCTTGCTTGCCGCGATCCGACCAGGTTGTTGCCGGCTCGCTATCGCGCAACTCGGCCAACAGCTTGTCGTGCAGCCGCCGGCTCGCATCGATACTTGCAATCTGTCGTTCGTGCAGCATCGACAATTGGCTCAACGTCGTCTGCTGCGCACGCAGCCAGCGTGTCGTGCCGTCAAGACGCTGCGAATCGCTGTCAAGCTTCGCTTCCAGCGTTGCCAGGTCCTGGCGGACTTCGTCCACGCGAATGGTCTGCAAACGCCGTTCGCGATCCAACTGCTCAAGCTGCTGTATGGTTTCTTCAACCCACAGCCGCCGATCTTCTCTGCTTACGCTGTGCTGCGATATCCGGAAACGACGATTCCAGCCTTCCCGCCGATCTTCCAGCCTGGCAAGTTGCTGGCCCAGCGCCGCGATGCGTTGTTGTTGAGCGAGCCGGGCCAGTCGGCGGGCCTCGACCTCTTCCAGCAGATCTGCGGGACGCTCAAAGGCCTGGTCCAGCCGGCCGCGCGCGTCGAACCACTGCTGGTCCAGAAATTGAGCTGTTTTTTCCGCCGCCTGCAGGCTCTGTTTCAAATCCCGCTCCTGCCGCTCCAGCTCGACTAACTGATGCTCCAAGTCCTCCACCCGGAAGTGCGTCTGCCTGCCAACCCACTCGATTTTCTCTGCCAGATAAGCAAGTTGAAGCTCGTGGGATTGTTGAGCCCGTTTTTCGACTGCCAGTTCGATTTCCCGCGTCTTCAATATTTCGCCGGCGAGGCGGGTCTCCAGTTCGGCGTGAGCGAGCGCGGCGGACAGCTGCGGGTTCCGCTCTTCATCCTTGTTCGTATCGAATGTCTCTTTCGCCTTGCGGCGCTGGCGCTCCTTTTCGGCAAGCGCGGCCTTGGCCAGGCGCACAGCTTCTGCCGTCGTGTCGACCGTCGCCTGCACCGCACCTTGACGGGCTGTCTCCGCCACCAGCTCGTCCCGCAACTGGTCCAGCAACAGGAAGGAATAGGGCGTCGGGTCCTCGGGCCCACGAGCCCGCAGGTCCTGCAACCGCTGCTCCAGCTCAACTTTCTGCTTCTCGGCAGCCTCCCTCCGCTCCTCGGCCGCTTGCTGCTGGGCCAATAACACCTCCAACTGCTTGAGGTTGCCCACCTCGCGAGTCAGATTCTCCGTCAGCTCACCACCCCGACTGTCCGCCTCTGCCTCCTGGCTCTCTTTGACAGCATCCAGCTGGCGCTGCGCAACGCGAAGCCGCTGAGAAATTTCCTGCCGCTGCTGTTTCAGGCCTGCGGGAGAATCCGCCGTTGGGGACACGGAAGGTTCTGCAGGCGACGCGTCAGGCAATACCGGCAGGGATAGCTGGCCAGAGCAAATAGAGGCCTGAGTTGCCGCCAGCAGGAAAATCACCAGGCAGACAACGACCCCCACGGGCAACTTGGAGATAATCTTTTTCACTTTGGACAACAAACAGGATGAGGGTGTTCAACCAGACCACCGGGCGGAACCTTCACAACCTGGTCTGCCAAAAAGCAGATCCCATCCGCCCACAGACGCTCAACAACAGCGCCGCGCGATCATAGGAACCGCGTGGCACCAGAGCAACGGCGCTTTGGCCGTCCCCACGGACGTCCCGTGGCGAACCCCCATACCGTTTCATCAAGAACCGGTCTGGTCGCCAACCGCGATGCGGTGACAGCAAAAAACCGTACGCGCCAGCCCCAGGAAGGCTCAGCCCCGGGAAGACCCAGTTCCCGCAACCCCCATCCCACCAAAAACCAGCCGCAACGCGGCGACAGGCAACAGCCTCACGCGCAAGCCCTAGGAAAATCGAGGCGCCCAGCAAAGATGGGCGCTACCACGGTAACGGTCTCGGGGCTAGACGCGGATTTCTCACCAATTTTTTATTGAGCAAGCCACAACAAGGCTTTGGCTGGCAAGGAAGACTACCGATGTTTCCCGAAGCGGATGGATCATCCGTTCCGCCGCAACTGGCGACCCCGGACGCGGCCAGGCACCGACTTGGCCAGCGCCCCACAGCTGACTTCTGAGAAAGCCCGGCTAGCGTTGCTGGCAAACACGCCCCCTACCATCCATTCGTCTTCTCCCCCAAAACAATGCGCAACAGAGGTTCAACTACGGCCAGCGCGACTGCGGAAGGGGTGGCCGCCCCCGCGAGGCACACAGGGTGGGAGACCGTCGCGGAAAAGGCGCCGGGGACGAAGTGCCGGGTCGCGGCAGACGGCGGGTCGCCTCGTTCACGAAATCGACCGGGACTCTTTTGCATGAACCCCGGCCTGAGGATGGTTATTTTCTGCCGGCAACTTCCGGCCAGGCCGGCCGGTTCGACGCGGCCTGCGTGCCGGCCGTGCTGCCGCGGGCCGCGACCAGCGGCGTGGTGACGGGACCCGCCGCAACCTGGCCCCCCAACGCAACCCGACCGGTCATCAGCAGGTTGAACAACGTGGGGACCAACACCAGGGTAAACACCGTCGAAACGACCAGGCCACCCAGCACCACACTGCCCAGCCCACGGTACAGTTCGCTGCCTGCACCGGGAAACAATACCAGCGGCAAGAGCCCCAACACCGTGGTGATTGTCGTCATAAAAATGGGGCGAATCCGAGTGCGGACGCTGTTCAGAATCGCCTCGTCAATCGGCATCTGGTGGTCGCGGATGTACTGCAGCGAATGGTGCACGATCAAGATCGGATTGTTCACTACCGTGCCGATCAGGATCACAAAGCCCAGCATGGTTAGCACATCCAACGGCTGGAGCACGAAGAGGTTCAACAGATTCAACCCCAGGATGCCGCCCACCGCGCCCAGCGGCACGCTGAAGATAATTACCAGCGGGTACAACCACGATTCGAAGAGAGCGGCCATCAGCAAATAGGTGATTAACAGGGCGAGGATCACATTGAACCGCAAAGCCAGCCAGGTATCCCGTAGCTTGTCCGCGGTACCGGCCAGCCGAATGCGGTAGCCGGCGCCCAGCTGGCCCTCCTCCTGCAGCGGCTGGACGATTTGCCTGGCAATCTGGTCCATGGCGTCTTCCAAAGCGATCTGCGGCGGGGGCGACACCTCCACCGTAATCGCCCGCTCACGCTCGCGGTGATTCACCTGTTCCGGACCGCTGCTCAAGTCGACGTGGGCCAAGGCACCCAACGGAACCAGCTGACCCTCAGGGGTCGCCACCGGCAGAGCAGCGACTTCCTGGGTGCGATCGGCATAACGGGCTTCACCCACAATCATCAGGTCGATCTTGTCACCACCCACGTAATAGTCCCCAGCATAGGCGCCATCGATCAACGCGTCGGCCGCATACCCCAAGTCGGCACTGCTCACCCCCATCTCAGCTGCCTGGATCAGCTTGGGCCGGATGTGCACTTCGGGCGTGGAAAGGTCCAAGCTGGGGATCGGACGGGCCTGGGCGGCAGGCATCAACTCTTTGACCTGACCCAGGACACGGCCACCCAGGGCGACCAGCCGGCTGAGCTGGGGACCGGTAATCTCGATGTCAATCGTGCGACCCGCCGCCAGACCCTGTTCAAACAAGCTCGACTGCTTGGCCACCCCAAACGTGCCCGGGATACGGGAGGCGGCCTGGCGGACCAGCGGTACCAAGTCGGCCACTCGCGAGGGGTCCTTTGCCCGCAATCCCAAGAAGACCTGCCGGCCACGGGCGACGAAAAAGAAATCCCCGATTACCGGAAAATCCAAGTTCGCGGCCTGGGTGCTGTACGGATCGACATCCCAATACGGTCGAAGTTCGGCTTCCACCGTCCGACCCAGCTGCATCAGTTGATCCAGGTTGTAACCCGGGGGCGGCAAAAGAATGCCGAACACAAGGTTGCGGTTACCCGTCGGCAGGTACTCGACCTTGGGCCAGAACAGCCAGCTCAGCCCAATCGCCAGGCCGACCAGGCCGACAACTACGACCAGCTGGCGTACGATACGTTGTTGAATCCAGGCGTTGGTCCCCACGACCAGATCGACGAATCGCTGACCCGCCAGCTCGACCGACCGGGCCAGGCCCACCGCCCAGCGGCGTAAGGTCCGAGATCCGGCAGCCGGCCCGCCGGCCTGGCCGCGGGATACCAGCCAGCCGGGCGGTCGGCCTGGCCCATGATGGCCGGAAAACAGTCTCGCCGCCGCCGTGGGAATCACGCTCATCGAAACAATCAGCGACAACGTCACCGCCCCACTGATGGCCAGGGCAATGTCCCGAAACAGTTGTCCCGCCTCTTCCTGGACGAAGACCACCGGCAGAAAAACTGCCACGGTGGTCAGCGTCGAGGCCAGCACGGCACCGGCCACCTCCTGGCTGCCACGGACAGCCGCTGTAAACGGCTGCTCACCCATCCCGCAGCGGCGATGGATGTTCTCCAGTACCACCACCGCATTGTCCACCAACATGCCCACGGCGAACGCCAGTCCGGCCAGGCTGATCACGTTCAGCGAGCGGCCCAGCAGGCCCAGGATCAGAAAGGTCCCGATAATCGAAATCGGGATGGCCAGCCCCACGACCAGAGCACCGCGGGCGAACCAGAAGCCGATCAGCACCAGGACGACCAGGCAGACGGCTGCGAACCAGGGCGAGACGAGTGCTGCCAGCAGGGCGGTGGCCAGAATGATCGGGATGGAAAACAGGGTCCGCGCGTTCAAATGCAGGAACAGCATCAAGACGACAACCGTCAGCGCTCCGCCCACAAAAATGTTCTGGCGAACCAGGTCCATGGACGAATAGATATACTCGGTCTCGTCGTAAACCTGCAGCAGCTGCAAGCCCCGCTCTTTGAGGATGCCTTCGTCCAGCTCGCGCCGCGCCTGCCGCAGGCCGGCCATCACGTCCAGCACGTTGGCGCCGGTTTCGCGTTGAGCGTTGATGGCGATGGCGGATTCACCGAAGCGGCGGACCAGGCCGTCCGGTTTCTTGTAGTCCAGACGCACCACAGCCACGTCGCGGACGTAGACCGGACTGCCGCCACGGACCGCCAGCAACTGGTTTTCCACCTGCTGCGGGCTGCGAAATTGGCCCAGTGTCCGCACGACCCACCGTCGCTTGCCCTCCCAAAAATCGCCGGCCGAAGTGTCTTCGTTCTGGCCGCGCAATACGCGACGCACGTCGGCGATCGTCAACTGCCGCGCGGCAAGTTTTTCCGGATCGACCACGACCTGCAATTCGTCCTCCAGGCCGCCAATCACGTTGGATTGCGAGATACCCGGCACCCGCTCAAAGCGGGCTTCGATCACGTCCTCGGCAAACCGCCGTAATTTGGTCACGTCCAGGTCCGGCGGCAGCAGTTCGGCTACCTGCGGATGTTGCTGGACCAGCAGCCGCAGCCGNNATTGTGGGAAGCGCAGACGCGTTCCAGGGCCTCGCCTAATTGCGGATGCCGACGCTGGAAGTCGCCGATCTGATCGTCGGAGGGAAAACGCGTGCTTAAAATGAACCAGGCGATGGGGCGATCCGAAGAACTGGCCGTGGTAATCACCGGCTGGTCGGAGTCGGCCGGATACTCAGGCACCTGCTGCAGTCGGCTGTTGACCTTCAACAACGCCTCCTCCATGTCCTCGCCCACCTGAAACTCCAGCGTGATCGTTCCCTTCGAGTCGGTGCTCTCCGACGACATCTTCACAATGCCTTCCACGCTCTTCAGAAATTCCTCCTGCTCCAAAATGATCTCTCGTTCCACCTCCTGGGGACTGGCGCCGCGCCATGACGTCTCGATCGTGATCGTCGGAGTCCGTACCTCGGGTGTCAGCTGCATCGGCATCCGCGACAGCGAGATGTATCCAAACAAGGCGACCAGCAGGACACCCACCGATACCTTGACCGGGCTGCGCACAAAGTACTGCAATAGCTGCATAACTTCTGACCCGCTTTACGGGCTTGTCGAACCCTCTTTTCGCCCCGTCTGGCGAACCGGCGGCTCCAGCGATTCCCCCGGCGGCTGATCCACCACACCGGTTACCGTTACCACCTGCCCGGCACGCAACCGCTCGTTGCCCTCGACCACCACCTGCTGGCCTGCCGCCAGCGGACCGCGGACTTGAATCCATGATCCCTCGGCGACACCCAGTTCCACCGCCACGGGACGCACTTGACCCCGCTTGCCGTCCCCCGCCTCCGGCTGGAAGACAAAGACCAACGGTCCATTCCGTCCGCCCAGGACCAGCGCATCTTTGGGGACCAGCAGCGCCTCTTGCGGCTGGCCCGTGGGGAGGAGCACCCGAGCCAACATGCCTGACTTCAACAGGGGTCCCCCCGGCGTGATTTCGTTTTTCACTCGTACCTTGACCGGAAAGGTCCGAGCTCGCAGGTCCGCCTGGGGTACCACCAAAGCCACTTTTCCCATGAAGACGCGATCGGCCAGCGACGGCAACTCCACGCGGACCTCGCTGCCCACCTGGACGTGCGGCACATGATCCTCCAACACGGCGGCCTGCACCTCCACCTCGTCAAGCGCCACGATTTCAACTACCGGGTCGCCACGGCTCAGCCAGGCACCGACCTCGGTGTATTCCGCCGTAACGTAGCCAGCGAACCGCGCGATGATGGTGTGTTTCTTGATCTGGTCCTGCAATTTCTCTACCATCGCTTGCTGAACCAGGAGCCTTGCTTTGGCCTGAGCGATCTTTTCCTGGCGGGGTCCGGCCACGACCAGAGCATGGGCCGCTCGGGCCTCCGCATAGGCCTGCTCGTCCCTCGTCGCCGCCGCCGCCGCTTCTTCCAGAATCTCCTCAGAAATTGCTCGGCCCGCACGGCTCTCGTACAACCCCTTGGCCCGCTCGCTGCGCGACTTGCTGAACTTCCAGTTCGCCTCAGCTGCCAACATTTTCGCCTGCGCCTGTTCAACCTCCTGCGGCCGCGAACCATTTTCCAGCTCGGCCAGTTCCTGCTTGCGCAATTCCAACTCCGCCTTCGCACCCGCTAGTTCCAACTGAATCGTTTCGGTCAGCAGTCGAGCTAGCGGCTGGCCTTGGCCGACGCGATCCCCCTCGTTGACCAAAAGCTCGACCACTCGACCATCCACGGCGCTGCCGATGACAGCTTTTTTCAACGGCATCACCGTGCCCACAAAAGGCTGGCCCTCCACGACCTCTCGTTGGAGTACCAAAGCCACCTCCACGGGGGCTGGGCCGAATTGCGCCCATGCTGAAGAGGCCGTCATCAACACGACTCCCAGGAAAGGGATGGTCAGAGCCAACCAACCGTATCGTAAGTTGTTGCGCATGTCGCTCGCTCGGTTTCGCCTAAACAACTTTCTCCAGGGCAGCCCGGTGCTTCTGGCCGAAACCGGCCGGATGCTGCAGCAGATTTTTATGCACCACGCTCAACAAATGCTTCAACGTTTCCGCCTCGCGCGGGGAGAGCCCCGCTGTCGCTTGAGCCCGGATTTTTCGAGCCGCTGCCAACACGCGGTCCCAACCCGGCCCGCAGCCGCGCCAAGCTGAATGTACTTACGACGGCGGTCCGCCTGGCAAACGCGACGACGGATCCAACCCACACGCGCCATACCGTCCAAAATCGCTGCCAACCTGGGAGGTTCCACCATCATCCGTTGAGCCAGAGCTGCTTGAGATAGATCGCCCTCCATGGCCAACCAGCCCAGCACCTGCGCCTGGCGAACAGTGATGCCGTGCGGCGCCAATTCGTCGGACATCGCGCGGTGATAGGCCTGCGTCGCCAACGTCAGCCAGTAACCAATACTGGCCTCAAAATCGTACCGCTGCACGTCGGTGTTCCCCTGGCGACCACCCCTGCCAAAGATCGTTCAAAAGGAACAATTCGCCAACATGACCCACCGCGCCAGTTGGCTCAGCGCCACCCCTCGACCACTTTTCCCTCGTCCTCCCTCGTCCTCCCTCGTGGCTGAACAATGCCGGCAAACCGGGTGGAAAAACAATACCTGGGGGTAAAGTCGCCACAATAGTTAGGCTAACTAAGCGGATGGGCGTTGTAAAGCAAGTTGGCGGACCAGCGGTGGAGGAAACGGTTCTTCCCCGCTGAATTTCTTGGTTATCACCACGGGTGC
>WVZU01000055.1:0-2414 GCA_011772275.1 Planctomycetales bacterium
ACCGAAAACTCTTAACCGAACACTCTTAACCGAACACTCTTAACCGAACACTCTTAACCGAAAACTTTTCAACCTTCAACGACCCGCTTATTCTTATGCTCCCCGCTACTCACAGTTCTTCCCCAGGCGGACGGACTGTCGTTGTGGCCAAGCTTGGGAAACGGCAATCTCCCCACAGATTTCGCTGAAAGCCCTTTTTAAGAACATCGCCGCGCCGCTTTTTTGCAGCGATGCGGGTGCAGCGGGCAACGATGGGAGGCTCTTCAGCCGAAGACGTGGTTCACGAAACGCAGGATCAGCTTTTCGGTATCTGGCGTGTCTTCCAACAGTTCGCCAAAACGTTCGGGCGGCATTCCGCAGATGCGGCGGATGTACTCCGGGTACTGGTTCACGCGGCCGATCAGGTCGGCGAGATTCAGTTCGGGGTGGAACTGGGTGCAATAGATCGGTTTGCCCTCAAAACGGTAGGCCTGGTTTTCCACCAGGTCGGTGGATGCCAGCCGCACCGCGTCGGCGGGCAATCTCGAGACGCGGTCTTCGTGGCCCATCTGGCCGCCGAAGATTTCACCCAGCGGCGAAAAGATGGGGTCGTTGTGACCGGCTGGGGTAAGGTGCAGCCAGTGCGTGCCCAGTTCGGCCCGCTGCATATCCTTGATCACCTCGCCCCCCATCGCGCGGGCCATGGCCTGAAATCCCCAGCAGGAAGCAAAGGTCGGCTTGGACGTCCGGTGAATGTCCCGCAGGCAGTCCAGCACCGGGTCGATCCAGGGGTCGCTGCTGGTTGCCGAGTAGTGGCCGCTGCCGCCCAGGAGGACGGCATCATGAGCGTCCAGGTCGGCGGCGGCGGGTGGTCCGGCCAGTAGATCCCAGGGGGTGATCTGGTCCCCGTTGCACTGCAACACTCGATTAAAACACCGCACCTCCTGCCGGCGCATGGGATCCGCCGGGTTGCGGACCTGTAGCAGCAGAAACCGTAGTTTTTCATGCATGGTGTCTGTGGAAGGGGACGGCCAATGGTCGCACCTTGTTGAGCAGTTTGGGGACTCCAGTCAGCGAACGGGTCGGGCCCCGTATTTCAAGATTGCGTACTGGCCACGATTCCATTTTCAGCGGCCCGGCAGATTTGGTCCAGCTGTTTTAGCGACACGCACAGCGGGGGCATGATCACGACGACGTTGCCCAGGGGTCTGAGCCAGACGCCGTGGCTGAGCGCGTGCTGACATACCTGGCTGCCTCGTTTTTCCTCCCAGGGATAGGGCGTTTTGTGGCCCTGATCCTGTACCAGTTCGATACCGGCCAGCAAGCCTCGCTGGCGGACATCGCCCACATGCGGTAGTTCGGCCATGCGGACCAGGTGTTCGCTCAGCCGTTCGATTTTCGCTGGCAAGCCTTCCAAGGTCTGTTCTTCTTCAAAAACATCCAGCGACGCCAGGGCCACGGCCGCCGCCAGGGGGTTGCCGCCGAAGGTATGCCCGTGAAAAAACGTTTTGGATTCAGCATAGCTGCCCAGGAAGGCCTGGTAGATGGCGTCGCTGGCCAGGGTGGCGGCCATCGGCAGGTAGCCGCCGGTCAGCCCCTTACCGAGGCACATCAGGTCGGGCGAGACATCTTCCTGTTGGCAGGCGAACATTGTTCCCGTCCGGCCAAAGCCGGTGGCGATTTCGTCGGCGATCAACAGGACATCGTATTTGGCGGTCAGCTGGCGGACGCCGCGCAAATAGCCGGGCGGGTGCGTGACCATGCCGGCGGCGCCCTGGACCAACGGTTCGAGGATCAAGGCGGCCAGGTCCGCGTGATGTGTGGCCAGGGCGGCTTCCAGCTGGTTAAGGTAATGATCGGTCGCCGACTGGCGGGTCACCCCCTCCGGGAGGCGATACGTGTCGGGCAGCGGCAGCCGAATGACGTCGAACAGCAGGGGGCGAAACATGGCGTGGAAACGTTCCACGCCGCCCACACTGACGCTGCCGACCGTATCCCCATGGTAAGCTTCCCCCAGGGCAAGGAAACGCGTCTTCTGCGGGCGGGCCGGGACGCTCTGTTGCCAGTACTGGAACGCCATCTTCAAGGCCACCTCCACCGCGCTGGAGCCATCGCTGGAAAAGAAGACGTGATCCAGGCCCGGCGGCGCGATTTCGGTCAAACGGCGAGCCAGCTGGATCGTGGCCGGGTTGGACATGCCCAGGGAGGTGCAATGAGCGATCTGGCCCAGTTGCTGCACGATCGCGGCATCCAGGCGCCGGTGGCGATGCCCGTGCACGTTGCACCACAGGCTGCTGACACCGTCCAGGTAGCGGTCGCCCTCGATGTCGATCAGCGTGCAGCCTTCAGCTCGCTGGATGATCAGCGGTTCATATTCCGCCATCTGCGTGAAGGCATGCCAGACATGGAATATGAACCGCTGATCATCCAGCGAG
>WVZU01000055.1:2446-3425 GCA_011772275.1 Planctomycetales bacterium
GGGCGGAATGGGAAAGGGGTGGAATGCGAAAGGAATGCGAAAGGAATGCGAAAGGGGTCAGGATCCGGGGGCGAGCAGAAACGGGAGGGGTAATTGATTTCTGGCAGCCGGCAGGGGGCGTTGGGCACCCCCTTTACCAGTGGACCGTTACCGGGGCGCCCACGGCGACCCCCAGCATGATCTTGGCACTATCGTTGACGATGGCCAGTTCCAATTTGCCGCTGGAACCGACCAGGGCGATGAGGGTCATTTCGGGTTGGTCGCCGTAGGTCTGGAAGATGCCATACGTTTCGTGCTCGTCGCAGCAGACACGCACCGATTCGTCGTGGGGGCAGTCCGCCAGTAGAGACGCATCGATATCGGTGATCAAATTGCCAAACGAGTCGATTGATTCTACCGAACCGGTAATTTCACCGGGCACGATACGCACCTCCGGCCAGTCGAGACGAACCAGTTTATCCTGCGGCGTGCCGAGGTCGTCTGGATCGGTGCCAAGGCTCAGATGAGCAGCCACCGGAGCCATGATGTCGCGTCCATGAAAGGTTGCCGAGACAGCGGGCAGCCAGTATTTGGGGTTCGTCAACGTGATTATTTTATCGGGGTTTTGTTGAGCGGCCAAGCGGTCGAGAAGGCCGTTATCTGGAGCAATAAAGTGTTGGGTGCCGATCCGCGCGTAGACGATTTTCCGCTGGGTGCCCACACCGGGATCGACGACCGCGACGTGGATCGAGCCGGGGGGAAAGTGGCCGGTGGCGGTGGCCAGGGCAAGGGCCCCGTGGCGGATCTGCTGAGGGGGGACATCGTGCGTGATGTCCACCAGGTTGGCCCGCGGGTTGATCGCCAGCACGACCCCTTTCATGGCGGCCACGTAAGGGCTGCCACTGCCGAAGTCGGTTGTCAGCGTGATGAGCCGGGATGGCGATTCAGGTGGGGCAGGCATCGGTGGGGGGGTGGGGGGAAACGGGGGTGGGTCAGCTGT
>WVZU01000165.1:0-195 GCA_011772275.1 Planctomycetales bacterium
AGTGGGAGCGGGGGTCACGGTGGGCCACAACGCCATCGTGCACGGCTGCCAGGTGGAGGACAACGTGCTGATCGGCATGGGCAGCGTGGTCATGAACCGAGCGGTGATTGGGCGGGATTCGATTATTGGGGTTGGTGCCGTGGTGACTGCCGGCACGCAAGTCCCCCCCCGCAGCCTGGTGCTGGGCGTTCCGGC
>WVZU01000165.1:286-14496 GCA_011772275.1 Planctomycetales bacterium
CGGGGTGTCCAGCGTCGTAAGGGCCACGGCGGCCAGAACGGCTTGGCCCGGATCGCTCACCAGCCGTCTGCGGTGCGGCGGCCGAGTCGTTGGCTGGCCCCGGCGTCGCGATTTGATCGGCAACGACAGGCTCCACTCGCTTGTCGTCCCAGCGCGTCGTCATTCTTGTCCAGCCAAAACTTACCGTGGCTGTTACGAAAATTGTGAAAAATCCAGCTCAGCGCACACGCGCCGTACCGCAGGCGCCGGCGATCGAGCAACTTGAGCAGTGATCGCAGCCGCCACGCGCGTCTTGCGTACCGCAATCGGGTCCGCAGCCGTGGATCACCGCCTCGGTAAACTGCCGAAACTTGACCTTTGCCTCATACAGCTCGCTCAGTTCCGCAGTCAGCGCATCGATCCGCGGGGTGACTTCGCCCAGGAAATAAAAGTAGAGCGATCTTCCGTCGAACAAGAGTTCGACGTCGATCAGCGTGGTCTCTGCAGACCTTTCTTCCAGCTTGCGGCGGCACGCTTCGAAGGCGCGGTGCTTGTTTTTTTCCAGCCGTTGGGCCAGCAGGTCGTCCTCGACCGTCATGGCTCGTAATATCTCGCCGTCCGCTTCGGCCTGCCGGACAACCCCCTCCTCCGTGACCAGGATGTGGCCCATTTCCAGGCCTCGCCGAGTGCGCACGATGACGCGTTTTCCCCGAGGATAGCAGATCGCATCCACGGATCGGAAGCGACCCACTTGACCCATCACGCCTACCCGCACAAGCTGATGCACCGACATCCGGCTACCGCGCTACTTGATAAAAAACAAAAACCGTTTTAATAGTATTCTTGCATTTTCCCGCGGTTCTGCCAAGCTTCGCTTTGCACTTTAAATGGGCAGCAGCGTACAATGGCGGCTTGCGGATCACGGTGTCCGGCTGCCTGGGGCTGGGATGAACAGGAGTTTTTCATGAACAATTCGGATTGTGTTGCCGTGCCGCGCTGCTGGGACGAACTGGCAAGTCGGGTGCTGGAGGGTCATCGGCTGACCGAGGAGGAGGCGCTGGGCATCCTGGAATCTCCCGATCGGCAATTGCTGGAGGTACTGGCCGCCGCGTACCGGGTGCGTTACCACCACTTTGGTAACGGGGTGCAGTTGTACTTTCTGATGAACGCCAAGAGCGGTTTGTGTCCGGAAGATTGCGGCTATTGCTCGCAATCCAAAGTCTCCACGGCGGAGATTCCCAAGTACAACTTGTTGGATGAAGATCGGCTGCTGGACGGCGCTCAGGAGGCCCATCGCCGCGGCAGCTGTACTTATTGCATTGTGATTTCGGCGCGGGGACCTAACGAGCGGGAGATGGAGGCGGTGACGTCGATCGTCCCCAAAATCAAGCAGGCGTACGATCTGAAAATCTGCGCTTGCCTGGGTCTGCTGACACCTCAGCAGGCGCGTCAGCTGAAAGCGTGTGGCGTGGATCGCGTCAATCATAATCTGAATACCAGTCGCCAACACTACGATCAGATTTGTTCTACCCACAGCTACCAGGACCGACTCGACACCCTGCGTGCGGTCCGCGAAGCGGGGCTGGAAATCTGCAGTGGTGGGATTGTGGGGATGGGCGAGCAGCCGATGGACATCGTCCGGATGGCTCAGGAACTGCGTGATCTGGAAGCCGAATCGATACCGGTAAATTTTTTGAACCCGATTGACGGCACCCCCCTTCAGAACACCTGGCAGTTGAATCCTCGTTACTGCCTGAAGGTCCTGGCCATGTGCCGCTTGCTGAACCCGAACACGGAAATCCGCATCGCCGGTGGCCGGGAAATGCATTTGGGCGCTCTGCAGCCCCTGGGGCTTTACGCGGCCAATTCCATTTTTGTGGGCGACTACCTGACCACCAAGGGCCAGCTGCCAGAGGAAGATTACCAGATGATCCAGCAGCTGGGTTTCCAGATCATGCAGGCGCCGCAAGCGACCGCCCCCTGTTAAGCGGGGGTCAGCGTGTGTGGGGCGGCTTGGCGGAGCCGGTCCGATGGGCGGTCTTCTGATCGATCGGTGTGGCGGTTTGCTTGCCGCGATCGGTCGCGGCTTTCCGTTGTCGGAAATTTCCCCCTTGCGGCTGGAGCGCACGTCGCCAAGGCTTTCGGCCAGTGGGGCGTGGGCAAAACTTTTGTCCGGTTTCGCCAGGGGAAGGTGGACGAATCACGAGCCCTGGGTGAGGCTGTGCCGGCGGCCGTTGATTCGTTAAAAAAACGGCTCCCCCCCGGCTGGCGGCCGCGGAAGGTCGCACCCGCTCATGGCGCGGGCGACTCGGCCAGCCGCTGGGCTGACGCCTGGCTGGCTGGCGGCGGATGGGGCTGGAGTTCGTCCAGCAGGCGCTGGACGCGATCCTGCAGGTGGCGGGTTTGGGCCAGGCCCGTTTGGCGGTCGGCCGGTTCTTCCAGCAAGAGGGGCTCGCCAAAGCGGATCATGCCGCGACGGGTGCCGCGGATGCGTGCCGTCGTGAGTCCCAAGATGTCCTCCTCCAACTTGTCCACGGTTTCCGCAATGCGTTCGACCGTCGGGCTGCGGGTCACGTAGCCAAATTCGTAGCTGTAGAGTTGCACGGCGGCGAAGACGTCGTCCAGCGAGGTTTGTTGAGCGTTGTCGGCAGGGGCCGAGATCAGTTTTTGGCGCAGTTGTTTGACCCGTTCCGGCACTGGCAAATTACGAGGGTCGATCTCGTAACGGTGTTCCAGCTGGTCCAGGAGGATCTCGATCAGCTGGTCGCGCCGCCTTGCCGGATCACCATCCACGGGCTGGCCCAGGTACTGTTCCTCGCGCCACGCGAGGGCCTCCAACTGCAACCGTTCGACGCGCTGGTCCAGCGACAGCTCTTCCGCCGCGCGGATTCCCAGCTTGCGTTCGATCTGCTGGACCACCGCCAGCAGTTGAGGCCGCGGGTCGTTGAGATAGAAATATTTCAACGCGCAGGGGAGGCAGGCGACAGGTCGGCCGGACTGACGGACGGCGGCCGAAGCGATCATGAGGGGCCCCGGCCGGAACGGTTTGACGAGGTCGTTCAAGTGATAAACTTCCCCCTCCGGAAAAATAACCAGGGGCTGCGACGTGGCAGCCAGCGTCTGGACCGCGGTACGAAAGGCTCGGAAATCGCGACCTTCGCGATTCACGCTAAAGCAGCCGTGCTGGCAATAGGCGATCTGCTGCCAGCGGGGCATCAACTGGAATACCTGCCATGCTGTCATGATGTAAGAGGGCGGAGGCAGCCGGCCGAGCGCTTCCAGCAGCAGATAGCAATCGCCGTGGCCAGCATGATTGGGAGTGATCAGCACCCCGTAGCCCGCCTTCATGGCAGCGTCGACGTGGTGCAGACCGTCCACGTCGATATGGCGGATCCGGTGCCCGTGACGTTGTTGAAAGCGGCGGAACGGGCGCCAGAAGCGGACCCAGACAGGGTGAGGGCGCGGCGGCCACCAACGCGGCGGTTCGGCGTAAGGATATCGATCCATGCGGAATTGCTAGCTGGACCAGCGGCAGGTCGTTGCCGGCAAAGCGAGCGGAGCCTGCGGGGACGCAGAGTGCCAGCTTGCCGTTATTTTAATGAATGTTTTGGAGTTTGCCGATTGCGAAAAACTAAAGGATTTTGCTAATACTGCCCATTCTCCGGGTCGATAACAGCAGAGACGTTTTGCCTCAGGCTTTGTTCTCACCACAGGGTGTTATCATGAATCGCGCTGTACTCACTCTAGCCATCGCACTCGGTGCCGCGCTGGCCTTGAACTCTGTTTTGCCAGTCGCTGCCGCTCAACAGCCCGATCGCGATGCCGATGAGACCGGGCGCAGCCGATATCAGCCCACGGGGTTCGAACGCGTTTCCACTGACTATGCGGCTGATAAGAAGTTTCCCAATGCCAAGCCGTTTCTGCAAGGCATCTTTGGACGACGGTCCTCCGACAGCCACAGCAACCAACGTCAGCCTACGCAAACTCAACAGAACCGGTTACGCTCCCCGCAGCCCAGACCGGCGGCCGAACCGGCCCCCGACGCACCCCGGCGGATCCGCCGGGAAACGCCCGTGGATGAGCCGCAGGTGACCGTCGGCCAGCCCCCCCGGGAGATCGCGGATCAGGCTGTGGAAGAAGAACTTCCCGTGGACATCGAGCCAATTGACGCACCGGCAGCGGATGCGGTCGAGGTGTCCAATGACCAATCGTCGCGACGCGTGCAGCCCCTGGCCAAGTCTGCGGCCCCTGCGCCCTTGGAGGCGATAACGCCCAGTCCCATTTCGGCCAGCGATGCCTCGCAGACCATCCCTAGCCAGGACCGGGCCTGGAAGGATGACGCCCTGCCGGCCAAGATCAGCGACAACACCGCTGGTGATCCGTTGCCCGTCCGCAGGGGTGCCACTCGTCCGGACGACGCGGCGGGCGATAACCTGTTGATCTCGCGGAAGAGTGCCGTCTTGGTTGTGGAAACGATGGGGCCGCGGGATACGGTTATCGGCAAGGAGGCGACGTTTCAGGTCAAGCTGCAAAACCTGGGCGACGTCACAGCGAACGGCTTGGAAGTCCGCGTCCAGACACCGCTTTGGGCAGAGATGACCGCTGCCAATCCTTCTCGGGGCTCTACCGACAGAAGCAGCCACGACAACCGCATCTTGATCTGGACCGTCGACAGCCTGCAGGCCCGTGGCTCGGAAGTCCTCACGCTGCAGATCGTGCCGCGGCAAAGTGATGCTTTCGATCTGGCCGTTGCCTGGACCATGCAGCCCAGTGCTTCCCAGGCCATGATCGAGGTCAAGGAACCGCGACTGGAACTGGCGATCGTGGGACCGACGGAAGTTCGTTACGGCGATACGAAGATCTACAAACTGGCCCTTGCCAATCCCGGCACCGGCGACGCAGAAAATGTCCAGGTGCAGCTGATGCCGATCGAGGGTGGGGATCAGCCCATGGCGGTCCAGGACGTGGGTCGAATCGCTGCTGGGGCAAGCACTGAATTGGAAGTCGAGCTGACGGCCCGGCAGGCCGGCTACATCGACATCGTGGCCTCGGCCGTCGCAGACCTGGGACTGCACGCCAAGGCCTCCGAAAAGGTCCTGGTCCGCCGCGCCAGTCTGACCGTCGACGTGATCGGGCCGGCTGCCAAATACACCGGGACGATTGCCAACTACAAGTTTCGCGTTGCCAATCCAGGGAACGCACCGGCTGAGAACCTTCAGATTGTCGCCCAGTTGCCTGGCGGTGCCGAGTTTGTCGACAGCACCAACGGCGGCCGCTTTGAAAAAGCGACCAACACGATCCACTGGACCGTCGCCAACTTGCCCGCCGAGCGGGAAATTGTCTTTACGGTGCAGGCCAAGCTGAACCAGCCAGGAACCAACGCTTTGAGCGTCAACGCCCGGGGCGAACGGGAGCTTGCCGATTCCGGAGCTGCTTCGACCGTCGTGGAAACCCTGGCCGACTTGAAACTGGAGGTTTCCGACCCGCGGGGACCGCTACCGGTCGACGAAAACATGGTCTACGAACTGCGACTGTGGAATCGCGGCACGAAGGCGGCCCGCGATGTCGAGATCGTGGCGTTTTTCTCGGAGGGGATCGAGCCGGTTACGGTACAAGGCGGTACGCATCGCTTGGCGCCGGGACAGGTGATTTTTAACGCGATCCCCACCCTGGGCGTGGGGGACGAAGTCAAGTTTAAGATCGTGGCCAAAGCCGACCGCGCGGGAAATCATGTCTTCCGGGCCGAAGTGCAATGTCACGAAGCCGGTACCCGTCTGGCGGCCGAAGAAACGACCCACTTTTACGACAATCAGATCATCACCGCTCAGCCCGACCAGACGTCGCAGACCATCCGCCGCTAATCGCCGATTCACTCCCCCACCGGCTCGAACGCTAAAGGTTCGTCGCTCTCGGCGTCCGTAATGCGGATCGCCAGCTTGCCGGCCAGCAAATCGTCCAGGACGCTGCCAATCATCTCCGCTCGCCAGCCGACCGCCAGGGCGGGGGGCGGATCGTCTTTGTGGAAGTAGCCCAAGCGATAAGCGATCAGTTCGCGAACGTCGGTGGGATTACCCACGATGCTGGGCGCTAAGCTGGCTTGGTGACAAAGGCTGCCCACGGCGGACGCCAGGAACTGGCCCAGCATCGTGATTTTGGCCGGCAATGGCCGGCGATGGGCCGCTTGCGGCAGTTCCGCATCCGGGATTTGCTTTCCCCGACGGATGCAGTCCGCCAGCTGGCCGTACGCGTGGCGGAGGTCCGAGCGATCCATGCCGCGGACGGCTCGGATGCGTTTGGGGTCGGTGGTGTGGCGTCGAGCCAGTTCCACCAGCAGGTCGTCGCGCAGCACGCGCCGCGGGGGCTGGTTGCGTCGTTCCGCTTCCCCTTCACGCCACCGCCACAGCTCCCGCACGATCGCCTTGACGCGCGGTGACAAGTTGCCGATACCCGAAACGCGGCGCCAGCGATCGCGTTGTTGAGCGTCTCGGACCTGGTCCGTCCAGCGTTGCATTTCGTCGGCCAGCCACTGCGTGCGGTCAAGCTGCTCCAGCCGCGCCACCAGCTGGTTTCGCATCGGTTCCAAGTAGGCGACATCATTCAGCGCGTATTGCAGCTGCTGCTCGGACAGCGGACGTCGCCGCCAATCGGTACGCGTCTCGCCCTTGGCCGGGGAGGCGCCTAGCAGCTTTTGAGCCAGCGAGCCGTAACCTGCCGGGTACTCCAGGCCAATCAAACCCGCGGCAATTTGCACGTCGAAAAGTCGAGCAGGAACCGCATCGATGGCGGTCATGCTGAACACAATTTCCTCGCGACCGGCGTGCACGATCGTTTCGTGATCGCCCCGGGCCAATCCACGCCAAAGCGGGTCCATGTCGCGAATCTTCAGGGGATCAATGATGGCCAGCTGGCCATCTAGCGACAATTGCACCAGACACAGCTGCGGACGGTAACTGTGTTCCGCCACAAATTCGGTATCCAGCGCGACTTTTTCCGCGGCTCCAATCCGCCGCGTCAGTTCGGCCAGCTGGTCGTCAGTAGTGATCCTGTCGTAATCCAAGACGCGCGAAGTCCTCCCCGCAGCTGCCGATGGTCCGCCGCGATCTGCTGGCAGCACGCCGCAACTTTACGGGCCAACCACATTTTCAACAAGGGTAACCCGCACCCCGGCGACCGCCTGACGCCGCTGCGGCAGATCTGTTAATTTGAAAACCGACATGACCGAGCGATGGTTAAATCCGAATCGGCGCGTTCAGTGGTTCGCCGGAATCCTGGCCGCGACCGTCACCCTGGCCGGCGTGTGGCTGGGCTGGTTTTCCCCCGGCCAGGGCGGCCTGCAAGCCTTGCCACGGGTGTTGACCGTCGCAGGGGCGGCGGCCACGCTGGCGATCCTGGTGCAGATCACAAGACCGCGCCTGGGGTATCGCGACGGACAGCTGCTGGTGAACCTCCGCCTCCGTGGCCCCCTCCGCGTTCCCATCCAGCATGTCGAGTGCTTTTTTCTGGGCCGTTCGGCAACGCCTTTCGCTCTGGGTGCCAAAGTGGACGCGCGGGTCGCCACGGTGGTTGTGCGTCTAAGCGAATCGGCCAGCCAGTGGGCGGACCGAGATGTGTTGCCCGTTTTAGGCAAATGGACCAATGGCTATATTACGATCTATGGGACGTCGTGCGAGCCGTTGGATATCCAACGGGTCAACCAATTGAACCGGCGGCTCCGCGAGGTCCAGCGCGGTTCCTAGCCTGCCGCGGCAGGCTGAGCCCACTTCAAATGAGTACGCCGCCAGCGGTCGAGATCAGGTGCAGCGACAAACATGGCAGGCTTGTTGATCAGTGTTTGCGATGCGGACGAGGCCCAGCTGGCCCTGGAAGGTGGGGCGGACCTGATCGACGTCAAACAGCCGCGGGGCGGCGCCCTGGGCGCACCGTCACCCCGTGCTCTGGCCGCCGTCAGCCGGACCGTGCGAGGGCGGGTGCCGTTGAGTGTCGCGATGGGCGAATTGGGGGAATCGGTCGACCGGTCTTCCTTGCTTTCGATCCGCGGGGTGGTTTTTGCCAAGGTCGGTTTGGCCGAGGCTGGCGCGGATTGGCGCCAACGATGGATGTCGCTGATCGCTCAATTCCCCCCCCATGTCCAACCCGTGGCGGTCGCCTACGCGGATCAGGCCCGGGCCCGGTCGCCCTCGCCAGAGGAAGTTTTGGCCGTCGCGGCCCGCGTTGGTTGCCAGGCCCTCCTGGTCGATACCTACTGCAAGGATGGCGGTGGGCTGCTGGACTGGATGCCGTTACGCGACCTGGGGGACTTGCTCAAGGAGGCTCAAGATTTGGGCCTGCTGGCCGTCGTGGCAGGCTCGCTGGACGTTCTAGCCGTAGAACGTGTCTTGAAGCTGCAACCGGATTACGTGGCGGTCCGTGGGGCCGCCTGTGCCGGCGGGCGGACAGGCCGGGTTGAGCTGAAACGCGTGCGCCGTCTGGCCGGGATGGTCCGAGCTGCAACTGTGGATCGGCTGTGGGAGCGGGGTGGGGCGATCACGGTTTGAGCACAATTTTGCCGGCCAGCGTGCCCGCCTGGCCGATCGTGTTCTGCTCCTGCAATCGATGCGCCGCGGCCGTTTCGGCCAGCGGAAGTACGCGATCGATCCGCGCGTGCAGCCGGCCTTCCGCCAGCCAGCGATGGATGTCGCTGGCCGCCTCGCGTTGAGCCGTCGGGTTGGCGGCAAACATGACGAAGCCGTGCATCGAACAGCCCTTGACGTAGAACGGGCCGACGGGAAATTTGGGTTCCGCGTCGCGTCCGGCCATCAGGATCAAGCGTCCCGCCGGCGCCAGCATTTCCACGGCGCGAAGCAGATCGGGCTGGCGGACCGTTTCCCAATAGACATCGACCCCCTGGGGAGCTACACGTCGGACCGCTGCGGCGACATCTGTGGTTTTATAGTTGATAGCGTGATCGGCTCCCAGCGCTCGACAGATTGCGACCTTGGCGTCGCTGCCAGCGGTAGTGATCACCTGGGCACCCACAATCTTGGCCATCTGGATCACGGTGGAGCCGACCCCGCCCGAGCCGCCGTTGATAAACAACAGTTCGCCCGCCCGCAATTTTGCTCGATCGAACAGGCCCAGGTGAGCGGTGATGCCGACCAGGGCGATCGCTGCGGCCTCTTCGTCGCGGACGTTCTCTGGCGTCGGGTACAGCCACGATGGGTCAACCGCAGCGTACTGGGCGAAAGTGCCCTGCCTGCCCAACAGTCCCTGGTTGCTGCCCCACACCCGGTCTCCCACTTTAAACCGGGTCACCGCGGGACCGACGGCTTCCACGGTGCCCGCCAGGTCGCATCCGACGATATAGGGGAGGGGCAATTTGAAAAAATCGGCGCCGCCACGGATGTACGTGTCGATCGGGTTGACCGACACGGCCGCGACTTTGACCAGCAGCTGGCCGGCCTGCGGCTGCGGTTTGGGCAAATCGCCATAGTGAATGACCTCGGGCGGCCCGGTTTCTTCCAGGTAAGCGGCCTTCATGGCTGGGCAATCCTCCGCCGGGGTGATGGAGCGAGGAGGATACCACAGACGCCAGCCGCTTTGTACCATGGTGGCAGGGCCTGCCGTGCTGCCGGACCGGGTCGAGGTGACAGGCGGTTCCCGGCTGCCCCGCGCCGCGCCGGTGGCAGGATGGTCGGTCCGACACGATGCCTTGGCAGCCGCAAACAAGGGCCGCGACCCGTCGCATAAAAAACGAGCCCGATTGATGGATGCTCAACCGAGCCAGACGACGGCAGATACCGCCTCTGCGGTTACGCACTGGGTCCCGGAAGATCAGCCGCTGCGCGTCAGCGACCTGGCCCAGCGTTTGTTGAGGGAGTACCGAGCCGAAGGTGGCACGGTCCACCTGGCAGGTTGCACGCTGGACGAATTGCCGGTCATTCGCCTACCAGTCGTTTTCGGAGGCCGCGATGTCTATCGGATCTTCGGGTCGTCGGACGAACTGGGTCGCGAGGTGGACGATCCGCTGTTCTACCAGCTGGGGCTCTCACGACTGGTCGCAGCGGATCGGCCCAATACGGTCTCCCCGCGTGAAGAAGGTCGTTTGCTCGCGCGGGCGGCGGCCGCCGCGGCCGACATGGGTCAGGGCCAGCCGGTCGGTCAGGCCGACAAAATCGTCTGGTGCAAGTACGCTCGGGGAAAAATTCAGTTTACGATTGGCGAGCTGGTCAGCCAGATCCCTTTTGGCGGCTGGGCGCGCACCGTCGCCCCGCCCGCTTATCGATGCCCTGCCAGTGGCCAGGAGACGTTTGCCGTGGCCGCCACCAGCGATGGGCGGATTGTCGCGGCCGAACAAATTGGCCAGTGCCAGCAGACAGGCCGGCGACTGCCACGTTGCGAAATGGTCCGGTGTGCGGTCACGGACCAGTGGGTGAGCCGGGAACTGACAGAGCGATGTCCGGTCAGCGGCCAGATGGTGCTCAAGCAGCGGCTGGTGCCCTGCCCGCTTTGCCGCGAACCGGTCAGCCCCCAGGCCCTCGACCACGGCCGCTGTCGCGGCTGCCGCAGTTTGTCGGCCGTTTGCTACGACGATCAGCGGATCCAGCCGATTTTGGCAAAGTACCCGCTGCTGTCCCGCTGGCAATGGCTGCGGTTGGCGGAAACCGAGACCGCTTTTCTGGTCGTTGCAGCCGGTTTTTTCCAGCGTCGCTTGCTGGTGCTGGATAAGCAATCGCTCAACATCCGCTACGCCGCTCGCGGTAATCGTGGGCTCAGCTCGTGGTCGGCAGCGGCTTCGACCGATGAACCCGGTTTTTGGTAAGCCCGGGCGGTCAGCGGCGGCCGATCAGAGCAGTGCCGATCAAGCCGGTGGCGCAGATGGCCGTCAAACAGGCCGTGGCCCAGGTCCACCTGCGATACCGGGCCCGTTGCCCGACCCGGGCGCGGTGGACCATCGCGGTTCGCAGGACCAGCGGCTGCAGGTCACGGTACAAGCTCCACAAGCCCAGCGACTGGGCCGCCGTCAACTGGTCCAAGTCGCGGTGCCAGCGGGCCGCCACGCGCGCAATGGATGTGGAGTCCTGGTTGCTCAAGACCAGGAGGTTACCTGAGCGCAAATTCCAGTCGGCCAGAAGTTGCGGGTCGTCCAGATCGATCGCTGGTGTCTGACGGATCAGCCACGTGGTGGCGGCCGCTCCCACGATCAGGACCAGCAGCCCGGCCACAAACAGAACGCCCTGGCGGGCAGACCACACGCTCGGCTCGCTCGACTCCACCAGCCGCTCCAGCTTTTCCATCTCCCGGATCGTGGGGACCTCCAGCTTGGCACCGCACTTGCATGTGAGCGGGTGACCCGCCTGAGTGCGGGCGATCGTATGCGTTTGGCCACAAGGGCAAGGTAGCAGGAATCGGGATGCCATTTCGGTTATCGCAGGGTTTACGCAATTGACGTGCTGGTTAAAGGATACGATTCATGCTACTGGCCAGCTGGCGGGCCGGCAATGGTCGGCCCGTCGGCGTGAAACGGGCCGGGAGCCGCCCTTCAGCGACCGGCTGTTGGCACAAATGGAACGCGAGTTGCTCACACGGCCGGGCCCTGGCCGTACCGCCCCAGCGGGGGGGTGGCCGAACAGCATGTTTTGGGAAAATCTCCAGTGGCACTGGACCCTGACATCCGGCACGCTTACAATCGGCAAAGCGCGTGCGGGGATTTTGAGAACCATAGAACCACCAAGGCCTTGCCACGCGATGGCTTCGTAGGGTTCAGGTGTGACGGGGTGACAAAGCACGAAGCCACCCGCCTTCCGATCGGAACGAACAGCCGTTCCACCTTCCCTCAGCATACCCAGCTGACTGAATCGAAATCTTTTACCAAATTTGAGGAGTAGCCTGACTGGCCATGAATCAGTGGTACAATTTCGTAGGTTGCAGTTCCCGCGTGTGATGAGGACACGCAGGAACTTGGACGGCGATGCCGTCAAAACGCTTCGCGGGGGACGTTCACCAATTGCAAGTCACCGCGAGTAAGCGTTCGTGACTCTCATTTTCTTTATCGTTAATTCTGGGCGCGGGACTGCTTTGTGTACGACATGCCAGCAACGGTAGGCGTGCGTGCGTGACAAGCGAGGCTCATACTGAGTGGACGGAGCCCCTCCCGATCGGACGTAGTTTCAGAGGAGAAATAAATTGTATCAGACAATTTTAGAAGATCTGCAGACGACCGCAGAGTCGGACGGTGAAACCCTTACGATCGCTCGGGATGGTGTCGAGACCGTCGCGGTTGCCGAATCGGACGATGTGGAGGACCTTGAGGTCAGCCTGGAGGAAGGCAGCGAGGAAGAAGTTGGATCGGAAGAGGCGGCGCTGCTAGAGGAAGCTGAAATGGAATCGTGGTCGGACGACCCGGTTCGCATGTACCTCACCCAGATGGGCGAGATCCCGCTGCTGACCCGCAAGGAAGAAATTGCACTGGCCAAAGAGATCGAGATGACCCGCGCGGAGTTCCGTCGCGGCCTGCTGGAATGCGATTACGTGATCCGCATGGCCTATCACGTTTTGCGACGTGTCCATTGCGGGGAACTGCCCTTCGACCGAACCGTGCAGGTTTCCGTAACCGACCGGCTCGAAAAAGACCAGATCATGGGACGATTTCCCCACAATCTGGCCTGTCTGAGTGTCCTCTTAAAGCAGAACCGGCACGACTATCGTACGGCAAGCAGCTGTCGCCAGCGGACCGCGGTCCGTCGCGCCGCCTGGCAGCGATTGGGTCGCCGGCGACGCCGAGCCGTCCGGCTGGTCGAGGAGCTTGGCCTGCGAACTCAGCGGATCGAGCCCATGATCGTCACCTTGGAGGAATTCAGCAAGCGAATCGACGAGCTGAAGGCCAGGATGAAAACGCACAAGCGATCGCGTCGCGCGGAGAACGACGAAATCAAAAAAGCCCGCTCTGAATATCGCAATATCCTCTGGGCGGTCGAGGAAACCCCCACCAGCCTGCGAAATCGCATCGCCAACCTGAAAAAAGTCTATGCCCGCTACCAGAAGGCCAAGCGGGGCTTGTCCGAAGGCAACCTGCGACTGGTCGTGTCGATCGCCAAAAAGTACCGCAATCGCGGGCTCAGCTTCCTCGACCTCATCCAGGAAGGAAATGCCGGTTTGATGCGGGCGGTGGACAAATTCGAATATCGCCGTGGCTTTAAATTCTGCACGTATGCGACCTGGTGGATTCGACAAGCGATCACACGGGCGGTGGCCGATCAGAGCCGTACCATTCGGATCCCAGTCCACATGGTCGAGACAATGTCCCGCGTCCGTAACGTGGCCCGGCACCTGCAACAGCACATGGGCCGCGAACCGACCATCGAGGAGACGGCACGCAAGGCGCAAACCACCATCGACGAAACAAGGCGGGTTCTGGCGATGAGCCGCTATCCGATTAGCCTGGATCGCCCGGTGGGCAACAGCGAAGATAGCCATTTCGGCGACTTGCTGCCCGACAATGCCGCCGACAACCCCGCCGTGGGGGCCTCCCAGGAGATGCTGCGCAGCCGTATCGCCAAGGTGCTGAAAACGTTGAGCTACCGGGAGCGGGAAATTATCAAGCTGCGTTACGGTCTGGGCGACGGCTATAGCTACACCCTGGAAGAAGTGGGACATATTTTTAAGGTCACACGCGAACGAATCCGGCAAATCGAGGCCAAGGCCGTGCGGAAACTGCAGCAGCCCAGCCGGAGCCAGGAATTGCAAGGCTTTATCGAATAAAGCGGCCACGCCGCAGTTCCCCCAAGGCTGCGGGTCCGCCGCAAACCTTGCGGCTCAATCGGTCGCCGCCCAAGCCAGGGCCAAATGCCTATCCCGATTGCTCGGCTCGCCCCCATCCCGTGCCATGGACGACCGGTCTGGTCCGATCGCCAGCCGCCAAGCGGCGCAAGGCCGCAGCCTGGGGCGCCGTGCGTTTAGCCCGGCTGTGTTGCTGTTGAATTTCGGGCGGCGAAAAATTCGGGACGCCTAAAGGCGTCGCGCCGAACGGGGTCGCGCTGAACGGGGTCGCGCTGAACGGGGGGTCGGGAGTCTTTTTCGCCAGGGAAAAACCCTGCATCAATGAATCGTGGGACAGGTGGCGAAAAAGACTCCCGACCCCCTCCCCCTCCCGCCCATGCTTGCAGGCTAAACACCCACGGGGCGCCAGCCCCAGGAACCCCTACCCCCTACCCCCTACCCCCTACCCCCTACCCCCTACCCCCTACCCCCTACCC
>WVZU01000254.1:0-1257 GCA_011772275.1 Planctomycetales bacterium
TTGCTTTCTTGGGGCTTTGCGGGGGCTGTTGCGCTGGGGGGGTCACGTCCACTGGCCGAGTGGTGTGCGGCGTTTTAGAATCGGCGGATCTTGAATCTCGTGACGGTTGAGGCTGGTCGGCTATCCGTCCGTGTAGGGGCCCTGACGCAGCGGGTGCATATGAATCTTTTGCTGATTGGATATCGGGGTACGGGGAAAACGGGCGTTGCGAAGCGACTTGCTTTGCGGCTGGGCTGGGACTGGATCGATGCGGACGTGGAGGTCGAGTTGGCGGCGGGCCGAGCGATCGCCACGATTTTCGCTGAAGAGGGCGAGGAGGGTTTTCGCGATCGGGAAACGGCCGTTTTGCGGCGGCTGCTGACCGGGGACCGGCAGGTGCTGGCCTTGGGCGGGGGCGTGGTCTTGCGGGCTGTCAACCGCCGATTGATCGGCGCGGCGGGCCGAGTGGTCTGGCTGCGGGCGGCCCCCGAAACGATCCATGAACGGCTTACGAACGATCCAGTCAGCAGTACCCAACGTCCGAATTTGACGGCGGACGGGGGTTTACAGGAAATCGTCGCCGTTCTGGCGGATCGGGAGCCGCTTTATCGCCAGTGTGCGGAGATTGACGTCGATACCGAAGACAGGGACGTCGGTGAGGTGGCCGACGAAATCATCTCGCGGCTGGATCTGGCGCCAGTCGATCGACCGTCAGCGTGATACTCGTGTTCGACCTTCCCCTGGAATTCCGGCTGGCCCTCTGCATGCTGGCCGGTGCCCTGGCTGGCAGCCTGGTCAATTTTGGGATTTACCAGTTCGCCTGGAATCGGCGGCCGATCAGTCCCTGGTCGCGTCCTGCCCAGCAGTTGCTTGTGCGGACGTGGGCCGATTGCATTCCCATTGTGGGTTGGCTGCGGCTCCGCCGCGAAGCGGATTTCCATGGCCGCGGGTTTTGGATTCGCCCGCTGATCGTGGAGCTGCTGACGGCCGCCGGCTTCGCTGCTCTGTACGCCTGGGAAATCGAGCGGCAGAGTCTGTTTTTGGACCTGCTGCCGTTACCCCTGCCCCCCCCCGGCCGCCTGCTGGCTCCGCTATCCCCCGCCCTGTTGCATTGGCCGCTCGGGAGCCACTACGCATTGATCGTATTGATGCTGATGGCGACGTTCATTGACATCGACGAAAAG
Organism: Planctomycetales bacterium; assembly: GCA_011772275.1. Taxonomy (GTDB): domain Bacteria; phylum Planctomycetota; class Planctomycetia; order Pirellulales; family UBA7805; genus CS4-C045. Next base: position 1,164 of record WVZU01000254.1, read on the forward strand.
ACGATTCCGGATCAGATCACGTTCAGCGGCGTCCTGATCGGACTGGTATTGGCTACGGTCCAGCCCTGGTCGTTGCTGCCGGGGGAAACCTTTG
>WVZU01000254.1:1308-7986 GCA_011772275.1 Planctomycetales bacterium
CTTCTGGCTGTGGTGCTTTGCTCTGCTGCCCAGAACCTGGCACGGCCGTTACGGAATCCGTCGCGCCACAATCTACTTTTTTGCGAAGATCCTCCGCGATCCTTTTTCCTGGCTGGTCTGTGCGGTGTGGCTGATCGGCAGTCTGGCAATTACGCTTATCTGGTGGTCCAGCGGGATCCGCTGGACAGGTTTGTTTACCAGTTTGACGGGGATGGCGGTCGGGATGGGGCTGATCTGGACGGTGCGTCTGGTGGGCCGAGCGGTTCTGCGGAAGGAGGCGATGGGATTTGGGGATGTCACGCTGATGGCGATGATCGGTGCATTTACGGGTTGGCAAGCCAGCCTGGTCATTTTTTTCCTGGCGCCGCTGGCAGGTTTAGTGATCGGTCTGATCCAGTTCCTCCTGCATCGCGACAACATCATTCCCTACGGTCCGTTCTTATGTCTGGCCACGCTGGTGACTCTGGTCTACTGGTCCCCGATCTGGGCTTACTTGCGCCCGGCCTTCGCGATGGGCTGGCTGATTCCCATCACGATGGTGGCCTGTATGGCGGTCATGGCAGTGCTGCTCTTCGTGCTACAGCTGATCAAGGGGCTGATGTTTCGTTAAGCGGGATTTTTCACGAGCCATCTGCTGCGGGAGGTCCAAACCTTGGTTTGGCCGTATCCGACAGGGCAATTTACGGTTGCGCCTGTGATCCATAGGCTGGCATTCAAATCGTGTCGTTTTCTTGCCAGGCAAAGACTTTACCACCGCTGGATACATGTTCGTGATAACTCCGGTTTGATTCCTGCGCCGACCAGTGCCAGCAGTGCTTCTGTTTCCCGGTGGCTCAAACCGGGCTTGTCCGCAGGACAGCCGGTTTGCTATCGTCCGCCCGCTTTGCTGTTTTACGCGGTCGATTCGCGAAAAATTCTATGCTGGTCAATCGTCATTCCGCCATCGATGCTCTGCCTTGGATCGCGGCCTGCCTGTTTTTCAGTTTTATCGGCGGCGGCTGTTCTTTGCTGGCGACGACGATGTGGATTGTGGATCCGAACGACGTCGACGCTGAGTACAGTGGGCTGGTGGGAAAACGCGTGGTGGTGGTCTGCCAAGCAGATGATTCGTTGCCTTTCGACAGTTACGCGGTCACGGACGATCTGGCGGCTCACGTCAGTCGCCTGATCCAGCAGCAGGTTGACAAGATCGATGTGGTGAAAGCAGCGGAGATCAACGACTGGACCGACCACAACGAGTTAAATTCGTATACGGAACTGGGGGCCGCCATGCAGGCCGACGTTGTGGTCCTGCTGAAGCTGGAAGATTTTCGCGTCCGTAAGGGCAGCAACATGTTGCAAGGCCAGGCTCATGTGAACGTTGAGATCCTCGATGTCGCCACGGGCGAGTTAAATTACGAGTTGGATCCGATTGATTCGATGTATCCGCCCAACAGCGGGATCCCTGCCGACTTTTCCAACCGTCGTTTCGAAGAACGGTTTCGCCAGCGTTTTGTCCGCGTATTGTCCGATCAGGTCGCGCGGCGCTTCTACGATCACGACTCACGAGCCAACATCAAGACCGATCGCTTTTACGAGGAATAGGCTCTGCGGGCAGCGATCTTGCGTGGCAGGCCATGCTTCGCCTGGTTTGCAGCCGGAGGGCCACGATCCGCATGGCTTGCGAACCGGCATTTCTGACAAGTCGCTCTGCTGAGCGACGGCCAAAGCCTTGCCTGACCGCATGTGACGTCGCAATCTGATTCTGAGCTTATGATCGCATAGGCCTGGCGGTCAAAACGCGTCGTCTTCCTTTTCAGTCAGGAACTTTTCGTTGCTGGCCACGAGGGTTTTGGAAAATCGGGGCGAACGCCACCACCGTTGAAGCGGCCGTCATCGCGCTGGCCCCTCGATTTTCCTGAGGCATCTTGGGGCTGGCGGGTGAGGCTGTGGCCTCTCGCCGCGTTGCGGCTGGTTTTTGGTGGGGCATGCCGGACCGGGGGCTGGCGGCTGAGGCTGTGGCCTGGCGTTGCTTTGCGGCTCGCGGCCCGACCGGTCATCCATGGTGCGGGTATGGGGGTTAACTGGTGGGACCCGCATCCGCCTGGTTTTTTTAGCGAGGGGACATTTGTTTTTCGGTTGGGTGGACCGTCGGCGGTTTCACCAGGACTTGGCGACGACACCGCTGAAAAACCGGGCGAGCCCGTCGGCTGTCTGCAGCAGCAGGGCTCCGTCGGCGTCAATCCCCTGGCAGGCCCCCGTCGTGTGGCGGCCTTGCGAGACGATCTGGACGTTTTTCCCAGCCAGCGCACACCGCCGCTGCCAGTCGGCAGCCAGCTGTTCATCGCGGTGGCCGAGTCGGGTGAGTTGTCTTTCCAGCTGGCGTAGAATCGCGATCAGGACCTGGTTGAGGCACAGCGATTGCCCGGTCACATCCTGCAAGGAGGTGCCAATTTCTTGCAGTTCCGCCGGCGCGTTTTGCCAGGTGTTATTCACGTTGACGCCAATCCCGATGACCATCGTCCCGTTCGCTCGCGGACCAAGCTCGACCAGCACCCCTGCGACCTTACGATTTCGCACATAAACGTCGTTGGGCCATTTCAGCAGGACTTGATCGTGCGGCAGCAGTTCGTCCACTGCGCAACAAACTGCCAGGCCTGAGGTCAGCGACGCCTGGGGCCAGAGGTGCGGATCGATTCCCAGATCGGCGGGTTGGATGACGAGGGAAAATGTGAGGGCCCCGTGGGTGGACCACCAGGCATTGCTACCGCGGCCGCGGCCCGCGGTCTGGCGGGTAGCCAGGACCAGCAGGGGGAGCTGCGGACGATCGGTTTGACACGAGGCGAGGGCGGCGTTGTTGGTGGAATCGACGGACTCGTGCTGGCGGATCTGTCGGACAAAGGTTTCCGCAGCGATCGTGGCTTTTTGGAAAGCGGCTTGCATGTCGCTGGACACCACGGACGGATCCTGAGCTGCGGCGAGAGGTTCGTCTGGCCCGAATTGTTCCCAAGCCGTCTGCTATGTGGCGGCCAGATCTTTGCCTGGCCGCGTCAGGCGTCGCAACGAGATGCTCAACGTATCATCACAATACGCTTGAATTCCAATCGCGTCGTCTTGCTTGCCAGGTAGAAACTTACGGTCGCTGGCCACAACCTTTGTGAAAAATCCAGCCTAGATCTTTGGCGGTGCCCGGCGTTTCTTCTTTTGAAGCATCCGGCGTTGATCGTCATTTGGCCGCGGCGGTTGCGCCGGGGCGTTGTTGCCGGCCCTGGGGCGATTCACATTGCTGAAATCTTCGGTCCACTCCCAGCCCAGAGGATCTTGCAGTTCGCGGGCGGCCAGCATGGCCCAGGGAGTGCCGGGGTGGTCTTTGACGACGCGCTGCAGGTAGTCCTTGGCTTTTTGGCCTTCCTTTTCCAGCGCGCTGCCGGCAAGGATTTTTTCCGAGGGCTTGAGCACCCAGGTATCATTTTGCTGGTTTTTGAACTTCATACCTCGCTTGGCCGCCGCCAGCATGCGGTTGTAACCGTCCGTACGGACCTTGAGTGCCAGGGTACGTCCCATGGCCAGATCGTAACCGGCCTGCCAGCGGGGCCGTACGATCTGCTGGCGATCACGCTCGCCCTGTTTAAGATCCTCGTACATTTGCAGCAGCGTGCCGGCCAGCAGTTTGGCGGGCTGTTGCTGGGCTTCTGTGAGCGCGTTGGCCAGATCTGCCTCGCTACGCTTGGGAAAACGCAGCTGCGGCGTTTCCATGGGTGCCGCCCAGGATCGGCGAGCGGCGTTAAACAGCGCCTGCTTGGCCTTGTTCTTTCGCAAGATCCGCTCGTATTCCTTCAACGAAACGTAATCGGGCCGGTATCGCCGCATTTTTTCGGGGTCAAAGAAGTATTGGATATACGCCGACAGGTGGGCCGTTTCCGCCTTGCGGACCGGCCTTCCCGGCTGCCGGTTGGGGTGCACGGAAAAATACATGCCGCCGGTACCCACAGCCAGTCGGGTTAAGGCAAAGGGACCGAATCCGGAGTCGAGCGGTTCTTCGCCTGGATGGAGACCGGAGAAGGAGATCTTGATGCGTTCCGGAAAGAGCGATTCTGGACCTTGGGTGACGGGTGTCCATTGAGGGGACTGGTCGAATTCCGGGTCGGGATCTACCCATTTGATTTCCACCTGCTGGCGGCCAAAGGGAGCGGGCACGCCGACGACGTAGACCGGCATCCGATAGCGCTGGCACCGCGCCACGGTACGATCGACCATTTCTGCCCCATCGTCACCCGCCTCGTCGGTGAACACGATCATCATCACATTCCGCCGGTTGCTGCCTTCCGCATAACGTTGGTACTCAACAGCCGCATCATACACGGCTTGGAAAACGTATTCCTTACCGCTATCGTCATCCTGGATCCCGGCCACGGCCTCCTTGATGGCCGACAACTGATCGGTGGGCTTTTTCAGTTCGAACGTAACATTCTCACCAAAGCCCATCACAGCGGTCAGGAGGGGTTTGTCCTCATGCGTGGCAAAGCGGGAGTCGCCGCTGGCCTCGATCACACCCAGTTCCTGGTAGATACGATCCAGGCGATTCACGATCGCTTCTCGCTGAGCGGAGAGGCTGACCGACTTGTCGAAAATCCAGACGACGAGGGTCTGACGGTCTTCCAGGGAGTCGATGATGGCCTGGGTGATGCGATCGATGGCACCCGCGGCACCGGTCGCGCCCACACCCGCCGCGCCTTGGACAACCACGTTGGGCATGCTCTCCAGAGCACTGTTCATATTGAATATTCTATCAATCACCAGCTCGCTAGGTGTGACGTCCAAGGTTTCCACCACCTCTTCCGGTTCGACCTGCATGACGTTTTCGGTCAGCTCAGCCTCGAGTTCCGCAATCGCCTCCGCCATGTCCACACCGGCGACGCTATTGGCGCCGATTTCCACTTGTTCCAAGTCGGAAAAAAAGAACTCCTGCGGCACCTCCATCTCCGGTTCCACAACCGACGACACCAGCTCGACGTGCCCTTCATTCCGTGGCAGCTCGCGGAGCACAATCGTCAGGATCACCAGCAGGCTTAGATGGACCACCAGGCTGACGACCCAGGCAGGTACGTCTCCATCAAACGGAGTCTCTTCCGTGCCCGTGCGAATCTGCCACCAAGTGCGTAATCGATTCATCATCACCGATTTCCTCGTGGTAACGGCCTCAACCATCCCGACGGTTCTATTCCGGTTCGACCCATCCTCAGGTCGCTGGTTTGGTGTTTTGCGGATATTTTCCGGACGGCCCACCGTGGGGCACGGGATTGCGCTGATCTTTTCCCGCCGCAAACCGCCTGTCGCGCCTGTCGTACGGTTCCGGGAAAGGCCATCATTTTATTCCGTCTTTACCTAACTTCCCAGCGACAGCACCCGGACGCTCAGCAAGTTGACCAGCCGAATGCACGTATCTACCATATATATACATACTTCCGACAACAAGACCATTGATTTCCTGGTTCTCATGGGGAGGGGAAATTGTGCCTAAAAAACAGTCAAATGATCAAGACTTCTCTTACGGATACGCTTTACGGGCGGCAGCCCGGCTGTCCGGGCTGGCCGTCGTTGTGTGGGCAGGGGTGATGCTGGGATTGGCGGCGGGGGTCGCGGCCGAGGAAGAGTCCCCGCCGGATGTCGAGTTGGTGGAACTTCCGGCAGGGGACGAAGTCATGTTACGCGCTCACTACTTTCCGGCGGGAGGACCGGCGGGGGAAAAGGGCGACCGGGACGAAGACGAGCAGCGTGCGGCTCGGATGGAGGCGGTTCCCATCGTGATCCTGCATCATTGGAAGGGCCGGGCTTCGGACTACGATTGGCTGGCTGTTTACCTGCAATCCAAAGGGCACGCAGTTGTTGTTCCCGATTTGCGAGGCCATGGTGAAAGTCGCAGTGATCGCCAGAATGTGGATCGTTTTAAAGACCGCGATATCATGAACATGATCAACGAAGACATGGAGGCGGTCAAGAAATTTTTGCTGGCCAAAAACGACGAAAAGCAACTGAACGTCGAAAAGCTATGCGTGATCGGCGTAGAATTTGGTGCTCTGATCGCGATCAATTGGGCCGTCAAAGACTGGAGTTGGCCTGACCTTTTGACTGGAAAACAGGGTAAGGACGTCAAAGCGCTGGTTCTGGTTTCCCCATTGTCGACCTGGCGAGGCATCAAGTTGGATACGGGGCTGCGTCACCCCGACGTCCGCGAAAGGCTTTCGATGCTGCTGATTGTGGGAGCCGAGGATTCTCGTTCCCTGCGGCCGACAAAGCAGCTCCACGGCAAACTGAAACGATATCATCCTGAGCCGCTGGACGATGAGGAAAAAGGGCACAAAACGCTCTACTATTTCCCTCAAGAAACCAGCCTGCAAGGGCTGAAGCTACTTGAGCAAGATGATCTGCACAACGAGCTGATCATCCAGAAGTTTATTGAAGCGCGGTTGGTAGCCAAGCGGCACCCGTGGCGAAGCCGGCTCACCGGTCCTTGAGTGTCCTGGTGAGGTGGTGGAGTGGCCAACGGGGAGGAGGAGAAGGAGGCGGCCTCTTCTCTTTGGTCAGGCCTCAATTGTCGCTCTTGCCGGTAAAAGCGAAAACGTGCCAGGACTTTCATCCAGCGAGGGATTGCCGAAACGCTTAACGCGTTTTCGCTGCGAGGATGAAGTGACGCCACGA